>NZ_DLTK01000044.1:0-3923 GCF_002500885.1 Brevundimonas sp. UBA7838 | reverse complement strand
CAGCCACGATCTGGATCGCCCGCCCCTGGTCGACGAGGGCGCGCGCGAGGTGCGCGAGGCCGCCGCCGCCCTGAACGCCATGCAGACCCGGCTGAAGGCCCTGATCGAGGATCGCACCCGCGTGCTGGCCGCCGTCGCCCACGACCTGCAGACGCCCCTGACCCGGATGCGGCTGCGCGTCGAAAAGATCGAGGACGAGACCCTGCGCGCCCAGTTCATCGACGATCTAGCCGGCATGCAGCATCTGGTCCGCGAAGGCCTGGACCTGGCCCGGATCGAGACGACGGCCGAGGCCGTGACGCCCGTCGATCTGGACGCGCTTCTATCCGCCATTTGCGAGGACGCGGCCGAGGCGGGCCAGCCGGTCGTCTTCAGCCAAGGCTGCAACGCCGTCGTGCCGACCCGGCCTCAGGCGCTGCGTCGATGCCTGACCAACTTGATCGACAACGCCGTCCGGCATGGGGGCGACGCGGCCGTCAGCGCCGTGCGCGACGATCATGCCGTGCGCCTGATTGTGCGCGATCACGGCCCCGGCGTGGCGCCGGATCAGTTGGAGAAGCTGTTCGAGCCCTTCTACCGCCTCGATCCGTCCCGCTCGCGCGACAGCGGCGGCTCCGGCCTGGGCCTGACCATCGCGCGCCGCATGGCCGAACGCGCCGGCGCCCATCTGGCGCTCGCCAACGCCGATGGCGGCGGGCTGGAGGCGACCCTGACCTTTCGACAGCCCTGACAGAAAAGGCGCGGCGCCTGCATCCGAACGCCGCGCTCGCCGCCTCTCTCAGAAAGCGTTAGCGTGACGCGTTCAGGAGACCGCCCCTTGCCTCATTCGTTCCTCGCTCGCCGCCGTTCGGTCGTCCTGCTGCTGGCCGCTAGCGCCCTGGCCCTCACGCTCAGCCCGCTGGCCAGCCGCCCGGCCGCCGCTCAGGATGCGGCGCGCATGGATCAGGTGATCCGCGCCTCCAGCAACGCCGACGCCTTTTCCGGCGCCGTCCTGGTCGCCCGCGACGGTCGTATCCTTCTGGATCAGGGCTACGGCCTAGCCAACCGCGAGTGGAACATCCCCAACGACGGTGATGTGAAGTTCCGCCTCGGCTCGCTGTCGAAACAGTTCACCGCCGTCGCGGTCATGCTGCTGAACCAGCAGGGCAAGCTGGATCTGGATGCGCCGATCAAGACCTGGCTGCCCGACGCCCCGGCCGCCTGGGACGCGATCACCCCGCGCCATCTGCTCAGCCACACGGCGGGCGTGCCCAACTTCACCGCCTTTTCCGACTTTGAGGCCCAGAAGACCCGGCCCGCGACGCTGCCGCAGTTGATCGCCCGGTTCCGCGACCGGCCGCTGGACTTCGCGCCGGGTTCCCGGTTCGCCTATTCCAACTCGGGCTATGTGCTGCTCAGCGCCATCATCGAGGCGGCCAGCGGCCAGACCTACGCCGACTTCGTCGCCGCCAATCTGTTCCAGCCGCTGGGCATGAGCGACAGCGGCTACGACCGCCACGACATGATCCTGCCCCGCCGCGCCTCGGGCTATGCGCTGGGCGCCGACGGCGTCGTCAACGCCGACTATGTGGACATGAGCATCCCGACCGGGGCCGGCGCCCTGTATTCGACCACCCACGACCTGCTGAAGTGGGAACAGGGCCTGTTCGGTGGGCGGCTGCTGAACGCCCAGTCGATGACCGCCCTGACCACGCCGGTCCGCAACGGCTACGCCATGGGGCTGATGGTGTCCGAAGCCGACGGCAAGCGTCTGGTCTGGCACAACGGCGCCATCGAGGGCTTCAACACCTATATGGCCTATGATCCGGGCGATCGGACCGCCGTCATCGTCCTGGGCAATCTGAACGGTGAGGTGCCGGACAAGCTGGGCGCGGCCCTGGTCACCCTGGCGCGCGGCGGAACCGTCACCCTGCCCAGCGAACGCCGCGCCGTCGCCCTCTCGCCTGAGGTGCTGAAGGCTTACGGGGGGGTCTATAATCTGGCCCCGACCTTCGCCCTGACGATCTCGGTCGTGGACGGCAAGCTGATGGCCCAGGCCACCGGCCAGCCCGCCTTCGAACTGACGGCGGAAGCTGAGGACGCCTTCTACCTCACCGCCGTCGACGCCCAGATCACCTTCACCCGCAACGCCGACGGCGCCGTCGAGGGCCTGGTCCTGCACCAGGGCGGCCGCGACATGCCGGCGAAGCGTCAGTAGGGTCTCAACGCAAAACGCCCGCCGTCACCGGCGGGCGTTTCGAAATCGCGGATCGAAGGTCGATCAGGCGGCGACGGTGACGACGCCCTCGGCCGGGTCGCGCAGGACATAGCCGCGTCCCCAGACGGTTTCGATATAGTGTTTGCCGTCGGCGGCGGTGGCCAGCTTCTTGCGCAGCTTGCAGATGAAGACGTCGATGATCTTCAGCTCGGGCTCGTCCATGCCGCCGTACAGGTGGTTCAGGAACATTTCCTTGGTCAGGGTCGTGCCCTTGCGGAGCGAGAGCAGCTCCAGCATCTGGTATTCCTTGCCCGTCAGGTGGACGCGGTGACCGTTCACCTCGACCGTCTTGGCGTCCAGGTTCACGGCGATCTCGCCGGTGTGGATGATCGCCTGGGCGTGACCCTTGGAGCGGCGGACCACGGCGTGGGTGCGCGCGATCAGTTCGTCCTTGTGGAAGGGCTTGGTCATATAGTCGTCGGCGCCGCCGCCGAAGGTCTTGACCTTGGTTTCGATCTCGTGGCTGCCCGACAGGATCATGACCGGGGTGTTGACCTTGCCGACGCGCAGCTGGCGCAGGACTTCCAGGCCGCTCATGTCCGGCAGGTTCAGGTCAAGAAGAATGAGGTCGTAGTCATAGATCTTGCCCAGGTCGATGCCTTCCTCGCCCAGGTCCGTCGTATAGACGTTGAAGCCTTCCGACTTCAGCATCAGTTCGATGCTTTGGGCGGTTGCGTGATCGTCTTCAATCAACAGGACGCGCATACGTGCCCCTCCAGGCAAAAGCTTTGCGGTAACCACCCTGGCACACGGCCGGGTAACCTTGTTCGCAAGTTAAGACGTGAAAACCTTAAGAAGGGTTAACGCCATCCAATTGAGGCGAATCTAGGCTGATTTGCGAATCGGCGTCGAGAGGCTGGAGTCAACGATTCGAAATTTATTAACCATGTTGGACCCGCGCCCCGTGTTTCGGCCGACATACCGCCCGTCCTCTCACCTCCCTCACGCACGACGTGCTGCCCGCAACCGCAAGGCGGTTAAGCCGCCACGACCGATTTTGGCGCACAGTAGGACGATATTCCTAGCGCGACGTCGCAGCCACCTATGATGCCGGCGTCGAGAGTTCGTGAGAGGGAGACGTTTCGTGCTGGAGGACTACAGGGTGCCGGTCACCGAGGAGGATCAGGTCAAGGCCGGGCTGGCCATTCATCTGATCGCGGCGCGCACCGGCGCCCATCCGTCGCAGATGACCGGTCGGGGCCGGATGAACCCGCGCGCGGCCCGCCCGCGCTGGCTGGCCATGTACCTGTCGCACGTCGCCTATGGCTGGACGATGGAGCGGGTCGGCCACGTCTTCGGCGTCAATCGCGCCAGCGTCGGCGCCGCCTGCCGCTGGGTCGAGGACGAGCGCGAACAGCGCAGCATCGACGATCTAATGAACGACCTCGAAGGCTGCATTCAGGGTCTGTATCAGTCGCCCCGCCTGGAGCTGCCGCAATGAGCCGGCTTCTGGAACGCGCGCGCGATCTGATGGCCAAGCCCGGCGCGTGGCTGTCGGCCGAGGGCGGCGCATATGCCCTGCGCCTGTCGCCGGATCGCCGCAGCCGCATCAGCCTGACCCTGACCGAGACCGAGTTTCGCGCCCTGATCGACCAGCCCGGCCTGCGCGTGCGGCCAGGCGGCGGCTGGTCGGGACGCGCCCAGCCGGACCCGACGCCGTCCCCCG
>NZ_DLTK01000085.1:0-6904 GCF_002500885.1 Brevundimonas sp. UBA7838 | reverse complement strand
TCGCCCTTGGCCAGATCCCACTCCCACACCCCGCACCGCGCGGCTTCGACGGCGATGCGGAACCGCTTTTCGGTGGCCACCCGTTCGCGGTGCTGGCGCGTCTGGCGCAGGCCGTAGAGGACGAACAGAACCACGACCCCGACACCCAGCATTAGCGGCGCGAGCACCACCCAGGCGTCGTCGAAGACGGAGGCGGTCGTCCCTTCCGAGATTGCGACCACATAAGGGCCGCCCGCCCGGGCCTGAGCGGCCGCAGCGAGGCCGGCCTGCCCCCCCAGCGTCACGGCACGCGGTTCGGCCTGACCGACCAGGGCCGAGGCATCGACGCCGATCAGGGTGCGGATGGGTTGGCCAATCTCGGCGGCGCGCGCCGAGGCCAGCACCACGCCGCCCGCCGACACGATCCGCGTCTCGCCGCCTGTCGGCAGGACCGGCGCGATCCGCGCCTCCAGCCTCAGACCGTCGGCATTGGCCTGGCCGGCGGCGACCGATCCTTCGCCCTTGGCGGCCTGCACCGTCTCGCCGGGACCGACCAGGGTGAAGGCGACCTTGGGCGCGGCGGCCTGCGCGGTTTCCACGACCTCTATGGGGGCGCGTTTGGCGACAATGGCGGTGCGACCCGCGGCCAGGCCCGCATCGGCCGACTGGATCAGCGCCGCGGTCTGGCTGGCGACCAACTTGGCGCTCAGCTTCAGATTTTCGGCTTCCAGGCGGCTAATTTCGCGGGTCGGCCGGCTGAACTCACGCGACGCCATCAGGGCATAGGCGGCCGCGATCAGCGCCAGGACCAGGACGGCGATCCGCAACCAGGCGGGTGCGCCGACGGCGCGGTCGGAGGCGCGACGCCCCGACCGATTTTCCCGCCGCTCCTCGTCCCGCAAGCCCCGACCCTCCGACAAACACTTCGTTGCGGGAATCTAGGCTGCGTCGCGGATTCGTGTCGAGGCTCGGTGCGCGCTTTTAACGGGTTTTTAAGCGGCGGCGACCGGCGACAGCAGGCGGTCGGGCGCGGGCTCCAGCACACGCGTCACGCCATGCAGCGTATCGCGCGCCTGTCGGGCCAGGGTCAGGACAGCCGGCGGCGCATCGTCAGGCGTCTCGGCGACCAGATCCACCAGATCCTGGGCCAGGCGCATCAGTTGGGGCGCGGCGGCGATCAGCCGGGCCTGAAACTCGATATGCTGGGGATCGCGGTCGTATTCGGCGCCCGGCACGCGCCAACCGCCCCAATCCGCCCGATCGGTGACGACGACCGGATAGGTGCCGGGGTGGGGGTGATGCAGGCAATCCTCGGGTAGCTGCCACTTGTTGCGTGCCCGCAGCAGCCGCCAGTCGCCCAAGCCCTGATCCGAGGCCGGATCGTCGGTCGCGAGCAACAGTTCGTTGGCGGTGAACTCGCGCCCCAAGCCGACGTCATAGGTGACGCGTACGGGCTCTTCGAACCCCTTGGCCCACACGGGCTGGACCTGTTCGATAAAGGCCCAGGCGCCGACGCACTCGACCCAGACCTTCTGACCCTTCTGGAACTGCGCGCGCGCCATGCCATCCTCCGATATTCGAAGGAACAGCATGAACGACGATCCTTGACGCCCGGTGTCGGGGCGCGGTTACGCAGGTCTTAACGCGAGATGCTTTCCAACGTCTCGCCGGCGTATTTCTCTTTCACGCGCGTCGACAGGTCGCCCAGCGACACGACGCCGACCACGCGGCCATGCTTGTCCACGACCGGGGCGCGACGGATCTGCTTGGCGCCCATCAGGTCCAACACGACCTTCAGGTCGTCGGTGTCCAGCACCGTCTGCGGATCGCGGGTGATGAACTCCACAACCGAGGCGCTCGAGGCGGCGCCCGTGGCCAGGGCGCGCACCACGATGTCGCGGTCGGTGATGGTGCCGATCACCTGATCGCCGTCCGCTACAGGCACGAAGCCGAAGCCGCCCTTGGCCATGCGGCTGGCCACGTCCTGGATGGTGTCGGCGGGGCGGGCCAGGTGCACGTCCTTGGTCATCACGTCGCGGATCTTCATGGCGGGTTTCCTTGGTTGAAGCGTTGCGCTGGAAAACACGCCGCGAGCGTGGCGGTTCCGGTCAGGGCGTCCGCATCGGGGGAAGGCCCTGGGCCGCCCGCACCAGCTGAACAAACTCGGCCCGATCGCCATAGGGGTCTTCGCCCCTGGCCCCTTGCGCCTGATCGATGATCCGGTCCCAGCCATAGTCGGCCGTCATCCACGGATCGCCCCGCAGCTTTTGCCCAAAGCCGGCGACGGCGATGGCCCAGCGCGTGGCCTCGGGCGGCTGGGCGCTGACCGACCCGCCCGCGCGGTTGGTCAGCGGATGCTGGATCAGGTCCGAGCGGCTCTGGCCCGGCTGTTTGTAGCGCACCTGGATAAAGCCGATCTCGCCGTTCGGATCGCCGCCGCCGACCCCGATACGGTTGTCGGGATAGCGCCTTTCGGGAACCTGGGTCGGGCCGCCGACGGGGGTGATCTCGTACAGGGCCGTGACGCTGGCGCCGGATCCGACCTCGCCCGCATCGACCTGGTCGTTGTTGAAGTCTTCCTCGTTCAACAGCCGGGTCTCATAGCCGATCAGCCGCCATTCGGCGACGCGGGCGGGATTGAACTCGACCTGGATCTTGACGTCGTCGGCGATGGGGAAGGCGCCCTTGTCGAAGGCCGGTCCGAACAGCCGGCGCGCATCCCTCAGGTCCCCGACATAGGCCGCGACCCCATTGCCCGCCTGGGCGATGGTCTGCATCCGCGCGTCCTGATAGTTGCCGCGCCCGAAGCCATAGACCGACAGATAGATGCCGGTCCCGCGCTTGTCGGCGACATAGTCCTCCAGCCGCTTGTTGTCGGTCACCCCAACGTTGAAGTCGCCGTCGGTGAACATCAGAATGCGGTTGACCTTGTCGCGCGCGAAGTTCGCCTGGGCCTGGTCATAGGCGTTGGTCATGCCGGTCGCCCCGGCCGTGCCGCCCGAGGCCTTCAGGCTGGCGACTGCGCAGCGCATCTTCAGCTTTTCGTCGCCCTTCGTGGGCTGCAAGGTCGTGCCGGCGCCTTCCGCGTAATAGGTGACGGCCAGCGTGTCCTGCGGCCTCAGCCGATCGATGGCCAGGTTCATCGCCTTCTTGGCCAGGTCCAGCTTGTCTGGCGACCGCATCGAGCCGGAGACGTCGACCAGGAAGGTCAGGTTCAGCGGCCGCTGCTCGCCCGTCGGCAGTTCATAACCTTGCAGGCCGATGTGCACGATCTGGCGCCCGTCAGCCCAGGGCGAGGCCGCAACCGCCGTGGTGATGGCGAAGGGCCGGGTCTGGCTGGTCGGCCGGGCATAATCATAGTCGAAGGCGTTGATCAGCTCCTCCACCCGCACCGCATCTTTGGGCGGCGCACGACCCTCGTCGATGAAGCGCTTCACGTTCGAATAGGACGCCGTGTCTACGTCGATCGAGAAGGTCGAGACCGGCTGATCGCTGGTCCGCTTCACCGGATTGGGCGTCGCGTCAGGGTAGCGTTCGGTGTCGGCAGGGGGCGGCGTCATCATGCCGGGCGACGTCGGGGCGCCTGGTGATCGCGTGATCCGGGAGCCTGTGACGACAATATCTTGGGCCGCCGTCGATGACGGCGCGGGGACGGGCGATGGAGGCGGTGGCGGTGGCGGCGGAGGCGGAGGCGGCGCGCCGTAGGGGACGCGATCTTCCTTGCGGGTCGGTGTGATCCTCACCGGCGGCGTCGGCGGACCGGCGCGCGGCGTGGGCGGTGCGGCGACAGGCTCAGGCGATCCCAGCTCAAAGCCAAGAGGCCGGCACGCCGCCGGCGTCGGTTCGCCATCCAGCGGCTTGGCCAGGGCGACGGTCGGCATGGCGACCGGCGGCGCGGCGAACGACAGGCTCAGAACGGACAGGGCCGCGATTCTGATTACGCGTGACATGGCTTCCTCCGGTTGTTTTGTTGCCGCCAGTCGCGGGTCGTCATGGGGCGAAACTGTGGCGCCAAATCCCCCTCTACGCACGATGATCTTTCAGCGTGTCTTTGGTGTCCTCTCGCAATCGCCGACCAGGACCTCCACAATAGACGCCAAGCTTGGGGGAATGCGATGGCTGAGGCGACGACGGGACTGGATCTGGGCGCGGCGGCCGCTCTGCTGGCCGCGGGCGTGCTCGCCGTGCCGGTGTTCAAGCGCATCGGCCTGGGATCGGTTCTGGGCTATCTGGCGGCGGGCCTCGCCATCGGTCCCTTCGGCCTGAAGCTGTTCCGCGAGCCCGAGACCATCCTGCACGTCGCCGAGTTCGGCGTGGTCATCTTCCTGTTCATCATCGGGCTGGAGATGCGGCCCAAACGGCTTTGGGGACTGCGCAAGGAAATCTTCGGCCTCGGCGCGGCCCAGGTGCTGTTCTGCGGCCTGATCCTGACCCTGACCGCCATGCTGGCCGGCTTCTCCGCACCCGTCGCCTTCGTCGGCGCCATGGGCTTTGTCCTGTCGTCCACCGCCGTCATCATGCAGATGCTGGAAGAGCGCGGCGAGATCGCGGGCGGGCCGGGCCAGCGCGCGGTCTCCATCCTGCTGCTCGAGGATCTGGCCATCGTGCCGCTGCTGGCGATCGTCGCCGTCCTGGCCTCAGTGCTGGGCGTGGCCAACGAACAGGCGCCGCCCCTGTGGCAGACCGTCGGCTTCGCGGTCGCGGCGGTCGGCGGTGTGCTGCTGGCCGGCAAATATCTGGTCAATCCGGTCTTCCGTCTCCTGGCCCAGTACGGCGGGCGCGAGGTGATGACGGCGGCGGCCTTGCTGGTGGTGGTCGGCGCCGCCTGGGCCATGTCGCTGGGCGGCCTGTCCATGGCCATGGGCGCCTTCCTGGCCGGGGTCCTGCTGTCGGAGTCCACCTTCCGTCACCAGCTGGAGGCCGACGTCGAGCCGTTCCGCGCTATCCTTTTGGGCCTGTTCTTCCTCAGCGTCGGCATGTCGCTGGACGTGTCGGTCGTCGTCGCCGACTGGCGTTTGGTGCTGGGCGGGGTCGTGGCCTTCATGCTGGTCAAGGGCGTGGGCATCTATGCCGTCGCGCGCCTGTTCAAGGCCTCGCACCATGAGGCGATCGAGCGTGCGGGCCTGTTCGCGCAAGGCGGCGAGTTCGCCTTCGTCCTGTACGGCGCCGCCGTCGCCGCCGGCCTGTTCGACGCGCGCATCGGGGCGATGATGTCGGCGGTGGTCATCCTGTCGATGGCCCTGACGCCCCTGACCTCGCTGCTGATTGCACGGCTGTCGCCCAAGCCGGTCCAGGACGCCGAAAGCGCCGAGGGCGTGGACTTCGCCAAGGACCTGCGCGGCCAGGTGCTGATCATCGGCTTCGGCCGTTTCGCCCAGGTCGTGTCTCAACCCCTGCTGGCCCGCGACGTGGACGTGTCGATCATCGAGAACGACGTGGAGATGATCCAGGCCGCCTCCCAGTTCGGGTTCAAGGTCTATTACGGCGACGGCACCCAGCTGCACACCCTGCGCGCTTCGGGCGCGGAGGAGGCCGAGATGGTCCTGGTCTGCGTCGACAAGCCCGAGGCCGCCGACCGCATCGTCGAACTGGTCAAGTCGGAATTCCCCACCACCCGGATCATGGCCCGCGCCTTCGACCGAGGGCATTCGATGCGCCTGATCCAGGCCGGCGTGGACTACCAGATCCGCGAGACCTTCGAGTCGGCGCTCAAGTTCGGCGAGCGCGCCCTGGTCGAACTGGGCCTGGACGAGCATGAGGCGGCCGAGACCATCGGCGACGTGCGCCGTCGCGACGAGGCCCGCCTTGACCTGCAGCTGACCGGCGGGCTCAAGGCCGGCCGCCAGCTGATGCGCGGCAATATGCCGACGCCCCAGCCCGCCCCCTACATCAAGCCCCGTCGCGAAGGCCGTCTGCTGAACGAGGACGAGGCGGGCCCGGCCGCGCCGGACACGCGGCGCGAGCCCGCCGACACCTGATCCCTACTGGCTGACGCCCTTCTCCAGACGCGCGCCGGCCAGTTGCGCCTTGGCCTGAAGATATGGCGTCGCGGACACGAGTTGCGAGATGGCGTTGAAGCGCTCGGTCGTCAGGCCGGACGCCTCGACCGCCGCCGTCAATTTGGCGCTCTGCTCGGGCGTCGCCTGGTTGTTCTGCACCTCGGCCGTGACGGCGCGGATCTGCGTCATGGCGGTGACGAAGCGGTTCAGTTCGTCATCCGTCACGGCGGCGGCCGGGGTGCCGGGCGCTGGCGGCGTGGCGTTGACCATCCGAATGCGCGCCGCCAGGGTCGGATCGGCGGCGACGGCGTTGGACAGGGTGTTGAAGCGCGTCACTTCCAGCCCCGAATCCTGCACTGCGGCGGCCATCTGCGCCTGCTGTTCCGGCGTCGGCTGGGCGCCGTTCAGCGTGTCGCTGACGGCTCTCACCTTGGCCATGGCGTCGTCAAACTTTTTCAGCTCGACATCGGTGAAGGTGGTCGAGCCGGCCATCGGCGCGGCCGTCGGCGTCTGCGCCGTCGTCGATGCGTCTTGGGCTTGGGCGGTCGCGGCGGTCGCAAGAAGGGCGACGGAAGCAAGAAGGGCGATGCGGGGCGTGCGCATGGGAATGTCCTTTCGGTCTGGCGTCCACTTGAAAGGCCGTCGGACGACGGCGACGACGCAATCACGTCATCGCTCCCCAGGAGCGTGGAGCCTGAAACAGACGAAGGGGGAGCCTTCATAACCTAGGCGCCGATGCGCCTCGCACCACCCCTTGGACGCTGGAGGCGCGATCAAGGATGCGTTAGACGGGCGTGATCCTTGTTGAGGTTTGTCCATGAAACGTCTCGCCATCGCCGCCCTGGCCCTCGTTGCGGTCGCCGCGCCGGCCGTCACCGTCACGGCCTGGGGCAACACCGGCCACCGCCTGATCGGCGTGAGATCGG
>NZ_DLTK01000053.1:58334-58683 GCF_002500885.1 Brevundimonas sp. UBA7838 | reverse complement strand
ACGGCCGGTTCGCCGTCGGCGCCCAGGCCGGCACGCCGGGCGCCGGCCTTCAGGCCCAGTTCGCGCTCAGCCCGGTCGTGGTGCTGCGCGGCGGCTATGACGTGCTGAAATGGGATCGGGACCAGACCTACAAGGGCATCGATTACGACGCCAAGATCGACTTCAAGTCGCCGGGCGCCTTTGTGGACCTGCATCCGTTCCGCAACGGCTTTCTGATCTCGAGCGGGGCCTATTTCGGCGATCGCAAGGTCGATCTGGATGCGACACCCACCGGAAACGTCAATGCCGGCGGCGCGACCTTCACCCCGGCCCAGGTCGGGACATTGACCGGCCGCATCGACCTGGAGAG
>NZ_DLTK01000053.1:444-58221 GCF_002500885.1 Brevundimonas sp. UBA7838 | reverse complement strand
CGGCCGCATCGACCTGGAGAGCACCGCGCCCTTCGTCGGCCTGGGCTATGACAACACCTTTACGCGCGGCGGAAGGCTCGGCTTCCGCATTCTGGCCGGCGCGGCCTTTGGCGATGCGCCGCAAGTGGATTTGGACGCTCGCGGCGGGACGCTGTCGAACGACCCTGCCTTCCGTTCGCGTCTGGATCAGGAAGAGCGTGAAATTCAGGCCGAGGCCGATGATTACAAGGTCCTGCCGGTGCTTCAGGCGGGCCTCAATTTCAAATTCTGACGCCGGCGGCGTCGTCCCCGAGCGCGAAGGCTGGGGATAAATTGATTATACAAAACAGGGCTTTAACCTAGAAACAAATCGTAACAGACAGCGCCAGAGTGGGTTTCGCCACTTTCTCGCCACAGGTTAACGCGACAAGGCCAGCGCCGGCGGCGTTGGGAGCCGGTGTCTCCTGAGCGAAACTCATGATCGGCGCCTCCGCTGCTATCGCCATGCTTTGGGCTGCCGTATCGTCTGTGACGAGCGGGCCTGTCCCCTACAATGACGTCGTAGCGGCGGATCAAGTCAGGACTGAAACCCCTGCCGCCATCGTCGGTTCCGATGAAGTCGAGACCGCCCTGAACGCCGAACAGGCCGAGTTGATGGCCTCCGATCCGGACTGGCGCGCGTCGGCGCGCCTCTATCACGCAGGCGGCGGCGGCGCGACGGGCAACGATTCGCTGGGTTGCCGTCCGATCGCCATGCGCACCGTCGCGGTCGATCCCCGCGTGATCCCGCGCCGCACCAAGCTGTTCATCCGCGAAACGGTCGGCATGCGTCTGGCCGACGGTTCGATCCACGACGGCTACTGGTACGCCTCCGACACCGGCGGCGCGATCAAGGGCCAGAAGATCGACCTCTATACCGGCAACGGTCGCGGCTCGATGAATCAGGCGCAGCGCCTGAACATGCGCACCCTGACCATCGTGGACGCCGGCGATTTCGACGGTTGCCCCCCGGCCTGGACTACCGCTTCCAACTGATCCGGCCGATCATGAAAAACGCCGGCTGACCGCGAAGGTCAGCCGGCGTTTTCGTGTCTGAAGCCTTGCGCCGATCAGTCCAGCTCGGACACTTCCAGCGTCGACTGGACCATCGAGCCGTTATAGGTGCCGACCCATATGTCGTAGCGGCCGCTCTGGGGGTTGGTGATCGTCACCTTCGGATCGACGCCGCCCGCGCCGTCGTCGTCGCAGTAGAAACGGCCGTTGGGCGTATTGATCAGCAGGGTGGTGTCCTCGTCTGCGCGGACGCGGAAGGTCAGATCGGCGTCGCCCGGCTCGAAGAAGATCTGGATGTCCGGGGCTGAACTGACCGAACCTTCGCAGCCCGGCTTCGCGGCCGAGGCGGGCGAGGAGCCGCCGGCCAGGATCGACTTGGTCCAGGGGTCGGGCGTAAAGCCGCCGCGCAGATTGGCCGTGCCGTAGTTGGGCTCAAGATCGATATTGGGCGCCGCGCCGGCCGTCGTGTCCGTGCCGCCCAGTTCGCTGATCTGCAGCGTCGACTGGACCATGTTGTCGTTATAGGTGCCCAGCCAGATGTCGTAACGGCCGCTCTCGGGATTGGAGATGGTCACCATCGGGTCCAGGTCGCCGCCGCTGTCGTCGTCGCAGTACCAGCGGCCGCCGGGGCTGTTGACCAGCAGCGTGGTGTCCTCGCTGGCGACCGCCTTGATGGTCAGGTCCAGATCCCCGGCTTCGAAGTTCAGTTGCAGATCGGGCGCAGCGCTAACCTTGCCCTCACAGCCCGATTGGGCGGCCGAGGCGGCGATCGAACCGCCCGCCAGGATGGACTTGGTCCAGGGATCCGGCGTGAAGCCGGTCTCCAGCCGCACCGAACCGTAGTTGGGGTCCAGGGTGAAGTCGGGCTTGGCCCCGCTCTTCTGGGCCAGGCTGACCCCAGGGGCGAGCAGCACGGACGCAGCGGCGATGACGGCGATGGATTTCATGATGCTCCCTCCAGCAGCGGCGCAACGCCGCAGGGCGAGACTATTCCGTTTCGCCGAACCGTGCAGCTTGAAATGCAGGCCTCAAAAGCGGCGCTTGCCGGTCACCGTCTCGAAGAACAGGCGAAAGTCGCCCATCAGGCTCCACAGCGGATATTTGAACGTCGCGGGCCGGTTCTTTTCGAAGAAGAAATGCCCGACCCAGGCGAAGCCGTAGCCCAGCAGCGGCATGGCCAGCAGCCACCAGGCGTTCCGCGTCGCCACGAAGGCGACGAAGGCCGAGATCACCAGAAAGGTGCCGACGACGTGGATGCGCCGACACGTCCGGTTGGAATGCTCGTGGATGTAATAGGGATAGAAGGCCTCGAACGAGGCGTAACGGCCCTCAGGTGCGGACGGCGTGCTCATGGGCGGAGGGTGCGCCTCCGCCCACGATCAGGCAAGTGCCGGCATGATCAGCCCTTGGGCTTGCCTTTGAAGCCGTCCTTCTTGAAGCCCGGCTTGGCCTTGAAGGGCTTCTTGGCATAGGGCTTGTCGCCCGCGGCGTTCGAGCGCGGATTGGCGCCGCCGTCAGCCTTCGGCGCCCAGGGCTTCTTCTTGAACGGCGGGCGGCCGTCGCCCTCTCCGCCATCGGCGCGCTTGTAGGGGGTCTTCTTGAAGGGGCGGTCGCCATCCTCGCGCGGCTTGCCGGCGAAGCGGCTAGCCTTCATCGAGCCGGGCGTCGGGGCTTCCGACGGCGTGATCTTCACCTCGTCCTTGGAGGCGGCGACGGCTTCGCGGAAAGCCTTCTCGTGGGTTTTGGCGACCTCGAACCGCGTCTCTTCGGGGAAGGTGCGGATGGCGCCGATCTGAGGCTTGGAAATGCCGCCGATGCGGCAGATCAGCGGGATCAGCCATTTGGGGTCGGCGTTCTTGTTGCGGCCCACGTCCAGACGGAACCAGACCACATCATCAGCGCCCAGGCGGTCGCCCGGCCAGGGTTGAGCCGCCGTGCCGTCGTCGTTGCGAACGGTGCGCTCGCGCTTGGCCGGACCGCGATCCGAACCCGGATCGGACAGTTCTTCCGGCGCCGGCTGTTCCTTGCGCAGCAGACGCACCAGGGCGGCGGCGATCTCGTCGGGCGTGCGCTCGGCGATCATCCGCTTTGCGACGACCATGTCCTCGTCGGAGACGTCGGCCTCGAAGAACTCGGGCGACAGCAGGCGGCCTTCGTCGGCCTTGCGGATTTCATCGAAGGTCGGGGCGCCGGTCCAGACGGCGTCGACGCCGGCCTCGTCCATCAGCCGCTCAGCCTTGCGACGGCGCGAGTGCGGGACCAGCATGACCGAGATGCCCTTCTTGCCCGCCCGGCCCGTCCGGCCCGAACGGTGCAGCAGGCCGGCACGGTTCATTGGCAGTTCGGCGTGGATGACCAGACCCAGGTCCGGCAGATCCAGACCGCGCGCGGCGACGTCGGTGGCGACGCAGACGCGGGCGCGGCCGTCACGCAGCGACTGCAGCGCGTCGGTGCGCTCGCGCTGACCCATCTCGCCCGACAGGCTGACGGTCGAGAAGCCGCGCTCCAGCAGAGAGGATTGCAGGTGACGCACGCTGTCGCGGGTCGAGCAGAAGACCATGGCGCGCGGCGCCTCGAACCAGCGCAGGGTGTTGACCACCGCGTGCTCGATCTCGTTGGGCGCGATGCGATAGGCGCGGTATTCGATGTCGGCGTGCTGGCGCGTCTTGTCGGTCGCATCGATGCGGACCGCGTCCTTCTGATAGCGTTTGGCCAGGGTGGCGATGTCGCGCGCGATGGTCGCCGAGAACAGCAGGGTGCGGCGTTCGGCCGGCGCCTGGTCCAGGATGTGCTCCAGATCCTCGCGGAAGCCCATGTCCAGCATCTCGTCGGCCTCATCGAGGACGGCGACCTTCAGCTCCGACAGGTCCAGGTTGCCCCGGTCGATGTGATCCTTCAGGCGGCCCGGCGTGCCGACGACGATATGGACGCCAAAGCCGAGCGCGCGAGCTTCACGCCGCGCATCCATGCCGCCGACGCAGGTGGCGATCTTGGCGCCGGAGTCGGCGTACAGCCATTGCAACTCGGCCGCGACCTGCATGGCCAGTTCGCGCGTGGGGGCGATGGCCAGGCACAGCGGCGCGCCGCCGGGGCCGAAGATCGGCTTGTCGCCCAGCAGGGTCGGCGCAGCGGCCAGACCAAAGGCCACGGTCTTGCCCGAACCCGTCTGGGCCGAGACCAGCAGGTCGCGATCCGCATGCTCCGCCTCCAGCACGGCGGCCTGAACCGGAGTGGGTTCGGCATAGCCCTTGTTGATCAGGGCGCGGTCGAGCGCGGGATGGACGGCGGGAAAGGGCATAGGAAACCTGGGACAACGGACAAGGGCGGTCGCCGAAACGACCGCGCCCGGCCGAGGTCAGACCTCAGGCCGGGCGAATGATGGCGCTCTATACATCAATAAGGGCGCAAGCGGGGCGGAAAACGCCGTTCACCCTATTCCTTCAGGCGACGTTGACCTGAAAGACGCAGTCTGGCGATCGAACCCACCGCGTCCGGAGCTTCGCCATGCAAGCGCTTTCTATCGCCGCCGCCGGAATGACGACCGCGCAGAACCGGTTCGACAACAGCGCGCGCCGTACCGCCAACGCGCCGCTGGACAATCTCGCCGAGGAAACCGTGGAGCGGATCCAGGCCAAGACGGCCTTCAGCGCCAACGCCGCCGTTCTGCGCACCGCCGACGACATGACCGGCACGCTGCTGGACATGCTGGCCTGAAGCTTCAGACCGGCGCCTTCTCCGGCAGGTTGAAGAAGCCCGCAAAGCGGTCAAACACGGCCCGGTCGCCGGCCAGCGTCATCAAGCCGTCGGCCTCGAAGGCGCCGGGCGGGACCTTGCCGTAGACGCAGGCCGCGACCAGCGGCGGTTGGGTCGTCAGGACGACGTCGGCGGCGTCCGTGGCGCCGCGGCGGGTCGTGATCGTGCCCTTCTCGATCTGAACGACGAAAAGTTCGTCGCCGAAGACGAAGCCGACCGTCATCGCCGCGTCCCCGGCCAGGGCCGGGTCGAACATCGTCTCGAACGACTGCATGATCGATACCGCGCTGATCGGCAGGGTCGGATCGTGGCGAGGCGAGCGCGCCGCCCAGCCGCCCAGCACCATGAAGACCGGCTTGATCTCATATCCCCACGGCGTCAGCTCATAGACCTGAACCGAGGCGGGCGGCGGGAGCTTGCGGCGGGTCACGATGCCCGAAGCCTCCAGCCCCTCCAGCCGCTGGGTCAGCACGTTCGCGGAAATGCCGTGCAGATCCTTTCTCAGATCACCGAACCGGCGCGGGCCCATCATCAGTTCGCGGATCACCAGCAGAGCCCAGCGCTCGCCGATCAGGTCCAGTCCGTGCGCAGCGCCACAGGCGTCATGGTATTTTCGGCCCGCCTTATCGGTTATCTTTTCTAACTTCATAGTTGACTATGGTAATCATTGGAGTCAGGTTTCGCAAATAACAAGGAGAGGAAACGCCGTGGCCCAGCTGATTTTCATCAACCTGCCGGTCGCCGACCTGCCCCGATCGATCGCCTTCTACGAAGCCGTCGGCGCGACCAAAAACCCCATGTTTAGCGACGACACGGCCGCCTGTATGGTGGTGTCGGACGTGATCCACGTCATGCTGCTGACCCACGACAAGTGGCGCACCTTCACCGACCGGGCGATCCCCAACGCCCATGTCTCGGCGCAGATGTCGCTGTGCATTTCTTTCGACAGCCGAGAGGCTGTGGACTCGGTGGTCGAACGCGCGGGTGCAGCGGGCGGCCTTATGGATCCAAACCCGATTCAGGATCACGGCTTCATGTATGGGCGCGGCTATGCCGACCCGGACGGCCACATCTGGGAACCGATGTGGATGGACCCGGCCGCCGTCGCCGCCGGTCCCGAAGCCTTCGCCGCCAACGCCATGGTGTCGTGATGGGTGACGGTCGCGAACTGAGCATCAGCCGTCTGATCAAGGCCTCGCCGGAGACGGTGTGGAAGATCTACACCGAGCGTACCGGCGAGTGGTTCTGCCCTCGCCCGTGGACCACGCCGGTCGTGGATTGGGACCTGCGCGTCGGCGGGCGGGCCAATGTGGAAATGGCCTCGCCCGAGGGCGAGCGGCATCCCTATTCCGGCGTGTTTTTGGAGGTGGTGCAGGGCCGCAAACTGGTCTCGACCGGCGCCTTTACAGAGGGCTGGGTTCCGCAGGCCGGCGACATGAACTTCGTGCGCATCGACACCTTCGAGCCCGAGGCCGGCGGAACCCGCTACACCGCCACCGCTCGGCATTGGGACGAAAAAGCCGCCGAAACCCACAAGGCCATGGGCTTCGAACAGGGGTGGGGCGCCGTCGCCGATCAACTGGCGGCGTTGGCGCAGGGAGATGCGGCATGAGCGACAAGATCATTCCCTGCCTGTGGTTCGACGGCGACGCCGAGGCTGCGACCGCCTTTTATGTCAGCCTCCTGCCCGACAGCCGCATAACCGCCGTCAACCGCTCGCCGGTCGATACGCCCTCCGGCGCTGAAGGCACGGTCCTGACGGTGCAGTTCGTGCTGGCGGGTCGCGAGTATCTGGCGTTGAACGGCGGACCGAACTTTCGCTTCACCGAAGCCGTCTCCTTCATGGTGATGACCGAGGATCAGACCGAGACGGACCGGCTGTGGGACGCCCTGCTCGCCGACGGCGGCAGCGAAAACGCCTGCGGCTGGTTGAAGGACCGCTGGGGTCTGTCGTGGCAGATCACGCCTCGTCGCCTGATGGAACTGACCACCGATCCGAACCCCGCGCGCGCCAAGGCCGCCATGCAGGCCATGATGGGCATGATCAAGATCGACATCGCGGCGCTGGACCGCGCCGTCGCTGACGTTTGAATCCAGAAAGAGGAGACGACCGATGACCTATGTGACCGGCTTCCTGACCCCCGTGAAAACCGAGGACAAGGCGCGCTACGTCAAGTCCGCCGAGGCCTCCTGGCCCCTGTTTCAGAAATACGGCGCCCTGTCCCAGGTCGAGACTTGGGGCGAGGACGTGCCGGACGGCAAACTGACCAGCTTTCCCATGGCGGTGAAACTGCAGGAGGGCGAGGTCGTCGTCTTCTCCTGGGTCACCTGGCCCGACCGCGCCACCGCCGACGCCTGTTTCGGCAAGATGCAGGACGACCCCGACTTTGCGAACATGGACATGCCCTTCGACGGCAAGCGGATGATGTGGGGCGGCTTCAGCGTCGCCTTCGAAGGCAAGGCCTGAGCCCGGCGGCGGCCCTGTTCGAACGCAAATCGCCCTGACGCATTGTCAGGGATCGAGGAGAACCGACATGGCCGCCCGCCCCACTTGGCAAGGACATCTAAAGCTGTCGCTGGTCACCTGTCCGGTGGCCCTCTACACGGCGACGACCAGCACGAACGACGTGCGGTTTCACCTGATCAATCCTGACACCAACAATCGCATCCGCATGGTGCCGACCGACCCGGACGCTGGGCCGGTCGAGCGCAGCGATCTGGTGCGCGGCTATGAGGTGTCCAAGGACGAATACGTCCTGTTCGACGACGCCGACTTCGACAAGGTGAAGCTGGAAAGCACCAAGACCATCTCGATCGACAAGTTCGTCGATGAGGACGACATCGACCGGCTGTATTGGGACGATCCCTTCTTCGTGGTCCCCGAAAAAGGCGCGGGCGTCGAGGCCTTCGCCGTCATCCGCGACGCCATGAAGAAACAGGGAAAGGTGGCGCTGGGTCAGCTCGTCCTGCGCGGCAAGGAGCGTCAGCTGGCGCTGGAGGTTCGGGGCAAGGGACTGATCGCCTACACCCTGCGCGCTCATGACGAGGTGCGCGATTCCGACGAATACTTCGACGACATTCCGACGGTGAAGGCCGATCCCGACATGGTCGAGATCGCCGCGCGCATCATCGGGCAGAAGGAGGCGGACTTCGACCCGACCGACTTCAAAGACGGCTACGACGACGCCTTGCGCGCGATGATCAAGGCCAAGTCAAAGGGCGGCAAGGGCGTGGTCGATGTCGCCGAACCCGACGACACCAATGTCATCGACCTGATGGCCGCACTGCGGAACAGCCTCAAGGGGTCGGCGACGGGGACGAAGAAACCGGCCGCAAAGAAGGCTTCGGTAAAGAAGGCGGCGCCTAAGAAAGCTGCGGCAAAGAAGAAGACAGCGGCCTAGACGCCCATCTTTTTCAGCGCCGATTTCAGACTGACCGCCGAAGCGCGGAAATCGGCCCAGGGATCGGGCTTCTTCAGCAAGGCCGCATAGGTCCAAAGGTTGAATGCGGCGGGGTCCAGCCCGGCCTTCACCTGCCCCCATGACAGCGGGAAGGCGATCCCCGCCCCCGGCCGTGCGCGCGGCGACCAGGGCGCGACCGCCGTCGCCATTCGCCCGTTGCGCAGATAGTCGATGAAGATCTTTCCGCCCCGCGCCTTCTTGGCCAGGGTCGTGGTGAACCGGTCCGGCGCCTCGGCGCGGATGGCCTCGGCCACCGCCTTTGCGAAGGCCTTGTTCTGATCCCAGGTCACGCGCGAGCGGGCGTCGGCCTTGATCGGCACAACGACGTGCAGCCCCTTGCCCCCGGTCGTCTTGACGAAGGCGGCCAGACCCAGCGCCTCGATCTTCGCTTTCACGACCTTGGACGCGGCGATGACGTCGGCGAAGTCCAGCCCCTCGTCCGGATCCAGGTCGAAGGTGATCTGGTCAGGGATTTCCGGCTGGCCGGGCGCACAGCCCCAGGGGTGCAGTTCCAGCCCGCCTGACTGGGCGATGGCGACCAGGCCGCCCGCATCGACGGCGGCCACATAGGGCGTGCGCGCCTTGACGTCGATCAGCTTCAGCCGCGGGTTCGACCCCGCCATGGCGTGGCGTTGGAAGAAGGTCTCGCCGCCGATTCCCTCGGGCGCCCGGATGATCGAGGTCGGCCGGTCCGCCACATGGGGCAGGATCCGCTCAGCCGCCGCCTCGTAGTAGCGCGCCAGATCGGCCTTGGTGATCGCCGGCCGGTCGCCGACGGCGGGCCACAACACCTTATCGGGGCTGGAGAGGGTCACGCCCGCCACGACCACCTTGCCGGGCTTTCCGGCTGGTCGCACCGTCGTCGTGGTCCTCTTCGCGTCGCCCATGTCCGTGGGCGGCTGCGGCGGCTCGGTGACCTCTGCGGCCGTCTTGTCTTCGCGCAACCCTTTGAACGCCGCCTGCCGCAGCGATCCGGATTCGGTATAGCCGCCGTGCTCGACCTCGGCGACCAGCACCGGCTTGACCCAATGGATGTCCTTGGCCGCCTTTGGCGCGCCCGCCCCGGCGAAGGGAGACTTCTGCGCCGCCACGCCCTTCAGCGCCGGAACAAGCGTCTTCGTCACCGCCTCGCCATAGCCGGTCCCCACCCGGCCCAGATAGCGAAGGCCGCCCTTTTCCCTGACCCCGACCAGCAGAGAGCGGAACCGCGTGCCGCCCTCGGACGACCAGCCGCCGATCACCACTTCGTCGCGCCCCCGGCATTTGGACTTCAGCCAGGTCGATGACCGCCCGGCGTGATAGGGCGCGTCCAGCTTCTTGGAGATCACGCCTTCCAGATCCATGCGGCAGGCGCTTTCCAGCACCGCCTGGCCGGTGGAGGCGAAATGCTCGACGTAACGCAGCCGCCCAGCGGCCGCCCCCGACCCTGGAGCGCCGATCCGGTCCACATAGGCCTGCAGTCGCGCCTTGCGATGCGACAGCGGCAGTTTACGCAGATCCTCCGCCCCCTCGAACAACAGATCGAAGGCGAAATAGACCAAGCCTTCCGTCTTCTCGTCCGAGATGGCCGCCTGCAACGCCCCGAAGTCCGGCATGTGATCGTCGTCCAGCGCGCACAGCTCGCCGTCGATCACCGCGTCGGGCCAGGTCGCCGCATCCGCCGCCAGATCCGCGAACTTGTCGCTCCAGTCCAGACCCTTGCGCGTTCGCAAGACCGCCCGACCGCCGCCCACGCCGATCTGGATGCGATAGCCGTCGAACTTGATCTCGTGCGCCCAGCCCGTTCCGCCCGGCGGATGGTCGGTCACCTTGCACAGCTGGATCGGCACGAAGGTTGGCGGCTTCTTGGCCTTTGCCGTCGCTTTCGAGGGCTTGGGCTTGGCCGGACCTTTACGCCCCGTGGGCTTGGACGCCGTCCATTCCTTGGTCCCATCCGCGATCTCGGCCAGTGACCGGCCGGTCGTCACAGAGGCGTCGATTTCGGCGAGCGCATCGCCCTCGCCCGCCACGGCGAAGTCGTCCTTCTCCTTCAGCAGCAGCCAATTGTTGCGTTTGGAGGGTTTGCCCCGATCGCTCTTCAGCCGGATCAGCGCCCATTTGCCCTTCAGCCGTTCGCCGTGAAGGATCATCTTGATCTGACCCTTTTCCCAGGCCGCCTCCAGATCCGGTTCCTGCGGCTCCCAGGTCCCGACGTCCCACATCTGCACCGTGCCGGCGCCGTAGTTACCGTCGGGAATCGTGCCCTCGAACGAGCCGTAATCCAGCGGATGATCCTCGACCTCGACCGCCAGCCGCTTGACCGCCGTGTCGCGCGACGGCGCCTTGGTCACGGCCCAGGATTTCAGCACCCCGTCCGCCTCGATGCGGAAATCATAGTGCAACCGCGTGGCGGCATGACGCTGGATCAGATAGCGAAAGCCGCCCTTGGCGCTCCTGGCCTTGGCGCCCTTTGGCTCGGGCGTCTCGCCGAACCGGCGCTTGGCCTGATAGGTCTTCAGTTCACCGCGCATAGGGGCGTAATCCGCCCCGCGCCAAAGCGTTGCCTCAGCGACAGAAGCGCGTGTCGGTCGCCTCGAGGTGCAGGTGGTCGTAGTGGACGGCGTTGTAGTCGGGGCTGAGCGTTGTGCCAAAGGTGCGGCAGGCGTCGTCGCGGATACGCTTCAGGAAGCGCGCTTCGGGCGTGTCCCCGTTCCAGTCCTTGGTCACGGTGATGCGCCGCCCGTCCCTCAGCCGCACCCCGGCGAAGTCCAGCGCCGCCGCCTGGGAATGGGCGCTGATGCGGTTCGAGCCCACGCCGTTGTTCACATTGCGACAGGCGTAGGCCCCCATGTGGTCGATCTGCACGACGTCCGAGCCCAAGATCTCGCGCGCCGCCGGCTCCAGCGACTGGCGACGCCAGATGCTCAGCGCCAGCGCTGTCTGACATGTCATCTCCACATCGCCCGGCGCCATGCGCGCCACCGTCCCCAGGTCGGCGCCCAGCACCCCGCCCTTGCTCAGGCCGCAGGTCGCGGTATTCTGGCGATCCGGCACGGGACTGAAGCGCACGCGCGCAGCGTTCAACTCGGCCAGACAACGGCCCAGGTCGCTACCTTCGCGCACGACCAGGGCTTGGGTCCCGACGTCGATCATCCGATCCACCAGCCCCCCGACCAGCGGCGCCTCGGTGCGTGACGGATAGGGCGATGGCGGCCGCAATGGCTCGGGCGGCCGCCGCACGCAGCCGCTGAGGATCAGCAGGACGCCGAGGCCGATGAGAATAGGAGAGACGCGCGACACGGAGAGCATGGTCGCGACGCTTAGCTGATTCCCGCGGCCGCCGTGGTCACGA
Organism: Brevundimonas sp. UBA7838; assembly: GCF_002500885.1. Taxonomy (NCBI): domain Bacteria; kingdom Pseudomonadati; phylum Pseudomonadota; class Alphaproteobacteria; order Caulobacterales; family Caulobacteraceae; genus Brevundimonas; species Brevundimonas sp. UBA7838. The sequence goes on along the minus strand of NZ_DLTK01000053.1, from coordinate 46,644 downwards.
GGCGGAGAGCCGCCTATCGACGCTCTTCGGACGCGCCCTTGGCCCGGCACCGATCCGAACAGAACCGCACCTGATCCCAGTCCCGCGCCCACTTCTTGCGCCAGGCGAACGGCAGACCGCAGGCGGCGCAGCGCTTTTGCGGCAGGTCGGACTTGGCCGGCGCCGTGCCGAGATTGACGTGCTTTCGGGCCATGTCGCCTGCCAAGAAAAAAGGGCGGCCCGTCAGAGCCGCCCTTGATCGTATCAGCTGTCCAGGAAGGACCGCAGTTTGCGCGACCGCGACGGGTGCTTCAGCTTGCGCAGCGCCTTGGCCTCGATCTGACGGATGCGCTCGCGGGTCACCGAGAACTGCTGGCCGACTTCTTCCAGCGTGTGATCGGTGTTCATGCCGATGCCAAAGCGCATCCGTAGAACCCGCTCCTCGCGCGGCGTCAGCGACGCCAGAACGCGGGTGGTGGTCTCGCGCAAGTTCGACTGGATGGCGGCATCGATTGGCAGGACGGCGTTCTTGTCCTCGATGAAGTCGCCCAGGTGGCTGTCTTCCTCATCCCCGATGGGCGTTTCAAGCGAGATCGGCTCCTTGGCGATCTTCAGAACCTTGCGCACCTTCTCCAGCGGCATGGCCAGCTTTTCGGCCAGCTCTTCCGGCGTCGGCTCGCGACCGATCTCGTGCAGCATCTGGCGGCTGGTGCGGACGATCTTGTTGATCGTCTCGATCATGTGCACCGGGATGCGGATGGTGCGCGCCTGGTCGGCGATCGAGCGGGTGATCGCTTGACGGATCCACCAGGTGGCGTAGGTCGAGAACTTGTAGCCGCGGCGGTACTCGAACTTGTCGACCGCCTTCATCAGGCCGATGTTGCCCTCCTGGATCAGGTCCAGGAACTGCAGGCCGCGGTTGGTGTATTTCTTGGCGATCGAGATCACGAGGCGCAGGTTGGCCTCGACCATTTCCTTCTTGGCTTGCCGCGCTTCGCGCTCGCCCTTCTGCACCGTCTGGACGATGCGGCGATAGTCGTCGATCGGCAGGCCGGCTTCCAGCGCCACGGCGGCGACGTCGGAACGGATGGTCGCGATCTGGCTGGCTTCGTTCTCGCTGAACTTGGTCCAGCGCACGCCCTGATCCTTGATCCGGTCCGTCCAGGTGGGGTCGAGTTCCGAGCCGAAATAGGCCTTAAGGAACTCGGGCCGCGAAATGCCGTAGCTGTCGGCCAGGCGCAGCAGCCGGCCTTCCAGACCGATCAGGCGCTTGTTGATCGCATAGAGCTGCTCGACCAGCGCCTCGATGCGGTTGTTGTTCAGCTTCATCGTCTTCAGACGATCCGAGATGGACGTCGTAAGCGCCTGATAGGCCTTTTCATCCTTGGCGCTCAGCACCTCGCCCTTCAGGCGGGTCTGAACCAGCTTGTCCTGCAGGGCGCGGAAGGCGCCGAAGTCCGCAGCGATGGCGTTTAGGACGTCCATAACCCCGTCGCGCAGCTCGGCTTCCAACGCGGAGATCGACATGCCGCCGCCGTCGTCGAAGTCGTCGTCATCGTCGTCGTCGGACTCAGGCTTGTCTTCGGCGGCTGGCTTTTCCTCGGCCTCTTCTTCCTCTTCGCCTTCAGGCTGGGCGGCGCCCGGCAGGGAGGAGGGGTTCAAAACGCCATAGGTGGCGTCCAGGTCGATGACCTCGCGCAGCAGGATGCGGTTGTTTTCCAGCTCGTCGCGCCAGACCATGATGGCCTCGAAGGTCAGGGCGCTTTCGCACAGACCCGAGATCATGGCGTCGCGGCCGGCCTCGATCCGCTTGGCGATGGCGATTTCGCCTTCGCGGCTCAGCAGTTCGACCGAACCCATCTCGCGCAGATACATGCGCACCGGGTCGTCGGTGCGGTCATAGGCGGATTTGGCAGGCGTTTCGGCCACGGCGGTGCCGGCGGCGGCGGCAACGTCGGTGGACTGCTGCTCCTGCGCGTCCTCCTCGGCCTCCACGACGTTGACGCCCATTTCGGACAGCATCGCCAGGGTGTCTTCAATGGCGTCGGGCGTGACTTCTTCGGACGGCAGGACCTTGTTCAGCTCCTCCATCGTCACATAGCCGCGCGCCTTGGCTTGCTTGATGAACTTCTTGACGCCGGCGTCCGTCAGATCGAGCAGGGGCCCATCGGTCGAAACCTCGGTGTCCTGCGTCTCGGTCTGTGCGTTCATAGTCAGTCTGTCTCCAGCCGAGAGGGTGATCAGTCCGCCCCGGCGAAAAATACAATGCTTGGCGTGCCGTAAGGTTACGTGCCCGCGCTGTCTTCCCAAATCGTCCCGGCTTTGATCGCACGGCGAAGCGCATCCCGCTCGGCCTTCAGCCGGCGGAACGCCTCATCCTGCCCAGGCACATCACGTGCATGGGCCAAGGCGTCCTCCAACGCGGCGACCCGCGTCGAAGCGTCGAACGCCTGCGACCATCGGACCCTTGCCTCGGCGAGGGGCGCATTTGCGGCCAGGAATGGCGCGCCGGACTTTGCCGCCGCCTTCTCGACCTCGCGCACTAAGGCATCATGACCCGATTGCGCCAGATGGCGTCGCAGGGCGGCGGAGTCAAGGCTATGTCCCGACAGACGCAGGCGAACCAGCTCCTGCGCCAGCCCATCCAGCCCCTTGTCGCCGAATCCGTGGGCGGCGATTTCCTCCAGATGGTCGTCCATCCGTTCGGGGTCGTCGATGGCGCCGTGGGCCAGGGCGGCCGGAACGGGCTCGATGGCGCGAAACAACGACTGCATCGCCTGGGCGCCCTCCGCCGTCTGACCCAGTTTGGGCGGCGGGCCGAAACCGCGCTTGCCCTGCCCCGGCGTCCAGGGCGCGCGTTGAGGGCTGCGCGGGAACAGGGCGTCGAAGCGGTCGAACAGGTCGCGGCGGTATTGCTCCGCCAAATCCTTGTCCTGGATGGCCGAGGCGGTGTTCCTCAGCCGCGCCTTGAAGCCGGCCTTGCGCTCCGGCGTGTCCAGAGGCTCCAGATCCTGTTCGCGGCGGAACAGCACCTCGGCGAACCCATGGGTTTCGGCCAGGGCCTGACGTAGCGCGGGCGCGCCCTTGTCGCGCAGAATGTCGTCGGGATCCTGACCGGCCCCCAGCAGCGCGAACCGGAACGAGCGCCCTGGCTTCAGCAGCGGCAGCGAGCGTTCAATGGCGCGATAGGCGGCGCGCAGTCCGGCCGCATCGCCGTCGAAGCACAGGATCGGCTCGTGCGACACGCGCCACAGTCGTTCCATCTGCTCTTCGGTCAGGGCCGTGCCCATCGGCGCCACGGCCGGCAGGCCCGCGCGCTGGCAGGCGATGACGTCCATATAGCCTTCGACCACGATGATGGCCTGGTCGTTCTTGGATTCCGCCCCCAGGATGCGCCGCGCCTCGGGCAGGCCGTAGAGGGTCGCGCCCTTGTGGAAGAGCGGGCTTTCCGGGCCGTTCAGATATTTCGCCCGATCGTCGGGGTTCATGGCCCGGCCGCCGAAGCTGACGATCCGGCCGCGCGCATCCAGAATCGGGAACATCAGCCGGTCGCGGAAGCGATCATAGGGCTGGCCGCCGCTTTCGGGCGAGATCAGCAGCCCGGCCTCGACCAGTTCAGCGGGCTTGGCGCCGCGCTGTACCAAGGCCTGTTTCAGCCCTTCGCGGTCGTTGGGCGCATAGCCCAGCCCGAACCGCTCCCACTGATCCTCGGGCAGGCCGCGCTTGTCCAGATATTCTCGCGCCGCCTTGCCCGGCGTGCGGCGCAGATTGGCGGCGAACCATTTCTGGGCCAGGTCCATCCAGTCCGACAGACCGGCCCGCTTCTGCTCGCGCTCAGCCTCCCTGGGGTCTTCGGCCGGAAGCTGCATCCCCGCCTCGCCCGCCAGACGCTGCACCGCCTCGACGAAGCTGAGCCGCTCGGTTTCCTGCAGGAAGGAGATGATGTCGCCATGCTTGCCGGACGAGAAGTCGTGAAAGAAGCCCTTGTCGTCGTTGACGAAGAAGGACGGCGACTTCTCCTTCGAGAAGGGCGACAACCCGACGTATTCGCGCCCCTGACGTTTCAGCTTCACCGTCCGCCCGATCACGTCGGACGGCCGAAGGCGGGCCTTCAGTTCATCGATGAATCTCTCGTCGAAACGCACCCGCGATCCCTAAGCCCTGCGGCCCTCAACGTCGATGGATGGAAAGACGATCAGGCGGCTCGTCCGGGCATCCCCCGATATCCGAACGAACCGCCGCATCGCAGAAGGCGCAAACCGTAGCGTCCCCCAACGCCTTGGCTAACGAAGTCCTAACGCCTCGCGGACCGGCATCTGAGGTCAGGACCGGCGTTCTGTCGAGAGGCGGGCGAGCTTGCCCTAGCGAATAGAGGCGAGACTATGTCCTTTTCGTCGCGCGTCGTTCGCCTTAAGGGCGACCGAAGGGGACGACCTTATTGGCGGCGTCATGCCCGATATCGGCGCTTCCCAGAAAGGGTATGCCCGAACGCAGGCACCAGTATCGAACGATTTCCTCCGGAGTCTGACCAAAATCGGGATCGTTTGGCGTAACGTCCGAGACTCGTCCCAGGCGAATCCCGGCCACGCGACGGATGCTGGCCTGGCTGGTCAAGTGAAACATCATCCGGTCGATCCGGTAGGCGGCCTCGGACACCTCCTCCAACATCAGGACGTGGTCGGACAGATCGGGCTCAAGCGGCGTGCCGGTCAGTTCGTTCAGGATGGTCAGGTTGAAGGCGACGGCCGGGCGCGGATCGGTCGCCAACGACGGCTCGATCCAGTCGGTGCGTCCCGTGGTCAGCCAGGACAGGGCGCCGCGCGCGGTCGCGTCGTCGCGCACCGAATCCGAGGCCATCGGTCCGTGCGCCAGATGCTGGAATCCGGCCTTGTACATTCCGGCAAGCAAGCTGCCAGCATCGGAATAGCCCATGTAGCGCTTCTTGCGGGCGACGGCGTCCAGGCGCGGGATCACCGCATCAGCGATGCGACACGAACCGTATCCGCCGCGCGCGAACCAGATGGCGTCGATGCGGGGATCGTTGGCGAACTCCACGAAGGCGTCGGCGCGCGCCCGGTCGTCGCCAGCGAAATGTCCGTGTTTCAGGAAACAGGCGGGGTGGAAGACGACCGCCACATCGCGGTCGGGGTGGTTCTGCGCCATCCAGGCCTCGACCGCCTCGGCGCGCTCTTTAGCGAAGCGCGAACTGGCGCAGACGACGCCGATCTTGAAGCTATTGGTGGTCACGTCCGTCTTCTTCGTCGTTTTTGCGATCCCCTACTGGCGGACCGGCCCGATCCCCTGTTCTAAGGGGGCATGAACCAAGACGCCTCCTATTTCTTCTGCGGCATCGGCGGGTCGGGCATGCTGCCCCTGGCCATGATCGTCCAGGCGCGCGGCGCCGTGATCGAAGGGTCGGACCGGGCGCTGGACCAGGGCCGTACGCCCGAGAAGTTCGACTGGCTGCGCGCCCACGGCGTGACCCTGTATCCCCAGGACGGATCGGGCGTGACCCGCGCGGATCAGACCGTCATCGCCACCGGCGCCATCGAGGAGACGGTGCCCGACATCGGCGCGGCCAGGCGCGCCGGCGCAACCATCAAGACCCGGCCCGAGCTGCTCAGTGAACTCTTCAACGACGCCCCGACCTCGGTCGGGGTCGCGGGCACAAGCGGCAAGTCCACCATCACCGGCATGATCGCCTGGATTCTGCATCAGACGGGTCGCCAGCCGACCGTCATGAACGGGGCGGTGATGAAGAACTTCGCCGACGCCGACCATCCGTTCGCCAGCGCCCTGATCGGCGGCCCCGACGTGTTCGTGTCCGAGGTGGACGAAAGCGACGGCTCGATCGCCCGCTACGATCCGACGGTGGCGGTGGTGTCCAACATCTCGCTGGACCACAAGTCGATGGAGGAGTTGCGCGACCTGTTCGGCGGCTTCACCGCGCGGGCGACGACGGCCGTCTTGAACCTGGACAATCCCGAGACGGCGGCCCTGGCCCAGTCCTTGCCGGCTGGGAAAGCGATCACCTTCGGCCTGGGCGAAGAAAAGGCCGACCTGTCCGCCCATGATCTTCAGCCCCTGCCGACGGGCATGCGGCTCCGACTGATCGAGGGCTGGAGCGAACACGACGTCGTCCTGAACGTGCCCGGCGCGCACAATGTCGCCAACGCCCTGGCCGCGCTGGGCGCGACCCGGGCACTGGGCGTGCCGACAGCCGAGGCAGTCAAGGCGCTGGAGACCTTTGCCGGCATCCGTCGCCGGATGGAGGTCGTCGGGACGGCCGGCGACATCACCGTCATCGACGACTTCGCCCACAACCCGGACAAGATCGCCGCCACGCTGAAGACCCTGCACGCCTTCGACGGCCGGCTGCTGATCCTGTTTCAGCCGCATGGGTTCGGGCCGCTGAAGCTGATGAAGTCCGAGTTCATCGACGGTTTCGCAGGCCTGATGCGCGAGGACGACGTGCTGCTGATGCCCGAGCCGGTCTATTACGGCGGCACCACTGACCGCAGCGTGGGATCGGAAGACATCGCCTCCGGCGTCCGCGCCGCCGGCCGTCAGGCCGAGGCGCTGGCGATGCGCGCCGACTGCGGCGACCGGATCGTCGAGATCGCCAAGCCGGGCGACCGGATCATCGTCATGGGCGCGCGCGACGACACGCTATCGACCTTCGCGGCGGAACTGTTGGGGCGACTAGGCCAGTAGCCCCATCGGCAAGGACGGGGTTCAGTATACGTCGCGGCGGTAGCGGCCGTCTTCCAGCAGGGTCAGCACCACGTCCGCGCCCAGCGCGCTTTCCAGCGCGGCATGCACGCCTTGCGACATGCCGTCCAGACTGCCGCAGACGTAGATCGCCGCGCCGCGCGCGACCCAATCGCGCAAGTCATCCGCCGCCGCCGCGACCATGTCCTGCACATATCGGCCGTCGCCGGCGTCGCGCGAGAAGCTCCGATCAAGCCGCCGCAGCACGCCCGACGCCCGCCAGGCCTGCAACTCCGCATCGAAGAAGGCGTCATGCGCCTGGGTCCGTTCTCCGAACAGCAGCCAGACCCCGCCCGCGTCGGTGCGCGCCTTCAAATGTGCGCGCAGACCTGCGATGCCCGTGCCGTTGCCGATCAGGATCATCGGCGTTTCGTCCGCCGGGCCGTGGAAGCTGCGGTTGGTGCGCAGGCGCATCCCGATCTGATCGCCGAGCGCCAGAGCCTGCGTCAGCCAGCCTGACGCTAGGCCCGGCGTGCCGTCGGGATGGCGCATCAAGCGGATCAGGAACTCGACCCGGCCGTCAGACGGCAGGGAGGCGATGGAATATTCGCGCGAACCCGGCGTGACGCCATCACGCTCGGGCAGGCCGACCTCGGCGATGTCGCCCGCAGACCAGTAGGGCGTCGCGCCCACGGCCTCAAACGCCAGATGATACGCCTCGCCGCCGGGACTGCCCGGATTGACCAAGGTGCGTTCGACCAGCCGCCAGGGGTCGTAGGCGGGCGGGGTCCAGTCCGGGGCCGTCATACTGCCGGTGATCTGGTTCAGTTGGTGCTGCCAGTGGCGGATGGCGCCGGCCTCGCCGTTATTGACCTCGACCATGTCGAAGAGGGGTTCGGCGCCCGCGCGTCGCAGCCAGCCGTCGACCGCATGGCCGAAGCGGCAGAAACGATCATAGCTGCGGTCGCCCAGCGCCAGCAGACCGAAGCGCAACTTCGACAGGTCCGTCGCCTCGCCCATGACTTGGCGCACGAACCGAGCCGCGCTGTCGGGCGGATCCCCCTCGCCGGTCGTCGAGACGATCAGCAATGCGCGGTCCGTCGATTTCAGCGTCTGCACATTTAGATCGGCGAAGGACAGCACCCGCGCGCCCACGCCGCCATCGCCCAGAGACCGCGCCGTCATCCACGCAAGCTCCTCGGCGAAGCCCGTCTGGCTGGCGAAGGCGATCAGCACCGGCCGTCCCTCGCCCGCGCCCGCCAGAGCGTCAGACCGCGCGCGGGCCGCCGCCCTGGCCTTGCGTTCGCGCCAGACAATGACGGCGATCAGGGCCAGCCAAAGCGCCAAGGCCCCGACCGCCCACAGCCAGCGCTGCGGATCGGCTGTCACCCCGGACGATCTCCGTCGTCGTCGAGCAGGGCGGCGAAGGCTGGCGACATCCGCTCGACCGGCCCGCGCTCGGTGCGTTCGACGAAATGGGCCATCAGGCCGACGGCCTCGGCGTAGTCCGGTCCGTCAAACGGCCCCATGACGGTCAGGGCCGTGGCGTAGGCGTCGGCCATCATGGCCGAGGGGTGCAGGACAGTGACCGAACTCAGGTTATTGCTGACCGGCCGACCGGTCGATCCGTCGATGGTGTGGGGATAAAGGCGCCCCTCATGGCGGAACGCGCGGCGATAGTCGCCGCTGGTCGCGACGGCGAGGTCGAACAGGGCCGCCACGGTGTGGGGCGCGGGCGAACCCTCGACCCGCTCGATCTCAACCCACCACGGCTGGGCGTCCGGCTTGACGCCGCGCCCTTTCAGCTCGCCGCCGATCTCGATCAGGTGCGAGGTCGCGCCCATGGCCATCAGGCGGTCGGACACGCGGTCCACCGCATGACCCTTGGCGATGCCGGAGAAGTCCAGCCTCATCCCGCCCATCTGCATCACCGCGCGCGCCTCGCCGTTCAGCCGCAGCTTCTGCCAGCCCGACACGGCCGCAGCCGCCGCAATCTCGTCTTCGGACGGGACGGGCAGCAGAGCCGAGCGCGGTCCGGGCGGGCCGAACCCCCACAGATCGACCAAGGCGCCAAGGGTCGGATCGACGGCGCCGTCGGTCTCGTCGCCCAGAGTCATCGCCGCATCCAGCAGATCCCAGAACGGCTGGGACACCGCCCAGACGCCGGCCGGCGCGGTGTTGAAGCGGCTGATTTCGCTGGACGGCTCCCACGGGCTGAACAGGCCGACGACGGTCGCCAGTTCCTCTTCGATGGCGGTGCGAACGGCCTCTTCGCCCACGCCCGGCGGCGCGATGACCCGCGCGCTCCAGGTCGTGCCCATGGTCTGGCCGCCCAGCGAACGGATCAGATCGCTGGGCGGACGAGGCGGCGCGCCTTCGATTGCGGGCACGAGGACGCGGTTGTCGACGCGGTCGCCCAGAGGGGCGGCGTCGCCGATATTGACCGTGGGCGGGGCGGCGCGCGAACCGCGCGAAGGGGGAATGTCGGACATGGCCCTTCGCTTAGGGCAGGACTTCCATCGCCGCCACATAGCTGGCGTTGGAACCGAGCGTTTCACCCTGGCCTTCGGTGCGGACCGAGGCGTTCAGCCAATACATGCCGGCTTCCGGCCAGGTGATGGTGAAGGCGCCCTCGGCGTTGGTCTTGACCGTCGATTCTTCGGGGTTGTCGCGGTAACGCAGACCGCCGCGCGCCACAGTGACGTCGGTGTCCGCCGCCGGCTGACCGTTGTTCAGCAGCTTGAAGGTTGCGGGCTCGCCCACCACCAGATCGTTCGGGTGGGTGACGGGAACCAGCTCAAGCCCTTCGCCGGTCGTCTTGAAGACGGTGTCGGTGGGGTTGTTCAGGGTAACGAAGGTCTCGATGCGGCTGGCGGTGCGGGTCGCCTGAACATTGGTCGCGCCCTCGGGCAGGCCCGCCGGATAGTCCGAGGCCGCGCCGCGCCAGCGCTTCTGTTCGCCGTTCAGGGTGTAGCTGGCCATCACGCCGTTCATGACGTTGGCGATCTTGTAGGTGCCGTTCTGGGTCAGATGGGCGTCGAAGGTCGAGCGATAGCGGCCCTGCATGGCGTTCTCGGGCTGGACCGCCGAGCCGTCCGGCGCGGTGATGGTCAGGCCGGTCAGGCGCATGGCGGCGTGATCGGGGTTGAACACCTGGTTCGACATGCCCGCGTCGAACCCGACCCAGGCGTCCGTGCCCGACAGGGTCGTGGCGGTGGGCGCCAGCCAGGCGCGGTGGGCCTGGGCGGCCATGGGGGCGGCCAGCGCTGCGGCCAGCGTCAGCAGGGCGATCGTCTTCTTCATGGTCATGATCCTTAGCGAGAGACGGCGACGCGCACGGCGCCCAGTTCGGTGGAGCCGGTTCCGGCGCCGGTGTTGGCCGCGCCCCAGCGGAAGGGCACCTTCACGACCTCGCGCCCGCCCAGTTCGCGGGCCGCCTCGACGACAATGTTGTACTGGCCGGGCTGAAGGTTGCGCAGACGGGCGGCGGGTATGGTGACGGTCTGGCGGCCCGGCGCGCGCGTGGCGCCGGATACGCCGTCGGCCGGCAGGCTCATGGCCCGACCGCCCTTGCGCCACCAGGTGCGCAGATCCTTCAGCCAGTCCTTGCCGTCGCCCTCGTTATTGCGGGTCTGCTGATACCAGACGGCCAGGGTGCGTTCGGCGGACTGGTCCGGCTTTTCGATCCACACCGCGACATAGGGGCGGTGATAGGAGGCGGTGTTCAGGCGCGGAATCTCGACCGACACCGTCAGGTCGGCGGCCATGGCGGGCGCAGCGGCGGCGGCCAGGCCGACGGTGGTTATGACGACGGGGAGAAGGCGCATCGGAAAACTCGTCAGTGAATGAAGATCAGGGCGATGACGACGGGGATCAGCAGGCCCAGCGCCACCAGCGGCCAGGTCGAGGGTCGACCCTTGGCGTGCAGGAACATCAGACCCAGCCCCGTCAGGGCGAAGATGACGCAGGCCGCCGCGAAGACGTCGATGAACCAGAACCAGACCACGCCGGCGTTGCGGCCCTTGTGCAGGTCGTTGAGGTAGGCGATCCAGCCACGCGTGGTCTTCTCGTGCAGGGTCTCGCCGGTCGAGCGGTCGATGGTGACCCATCCGTCGCCGCCAGGCATGGCCAGGGCGACATAAACCTCTTCCGGCGTGGTTTCGGTCGGTTTGTCAGCGATCTCGACCTTCAGGGCCTCGGACGCCCACCGCGCGACAGCGTCGGGGACAGGATCGGTCGTCTCCTGCGGGAAGCTCGCCAGCCGCTGCAACAGGGGCGTCGGCAAAGTCGCGGTCTGTTCGACCGTCACCGGATCGCCGGGGATCGAGGCCGCATGGTTCAGGGTGATGCCGGTGACCGCGAACAGGATCATGCCGACCAGGCTGACCGCCGCCGAAATCCAGTGCCAGCTATGCAGCTGTTTCAGCCAGAACGACCGCGCGCTGTTTAGCGCCGCCTTGGGTTTGGGGCCCTTGGCTGCGGTTTCGGCCTGACGCTGTGTCGCGAGTTCGGTCACGGGCTCGCTGTGCCATTGTTGCGAACGGGTTGCAATAGCATTTAGCGACGTCGCGGAGCCTTGTCCGTCAGACTTCGGTCCAGCGCCGCAGAAGATTGTGATAGACGCCGGTCAGTTCGATCACCGCCTGATCCTTCGGTCCCCTCTCGGTCGCCACGCGCTGGGTGGCGATGTCCAGACGGAACAGGGTTTCACGATCGGCGTCGTCGCGGACCAGGCTCTGCATCCACATGAAGGACGACACCCGCGCCCCGCGCGTCACCGGCGTGACGCGGTGCAGGCTCTTGGACGGATAGAGGACCAGATCGCCAGCCGGCAGCTTGATCGCCTGCGACCCGTACATCTCCTCGATGATCAGTTCGCCACCATCGTAGTCCTCGGGCTCGGACAGAAAAAGGGTCGCCGACAGGTCGCTGCGAATGCGAATCGCCCCGCCGGTGCGGGACTGGCGGATGGCGTTGTCGACGTGCAGGCCGAACTCACCCCCGCCTTCGTAGCGGTTGAACAAGGGCGGAAAGATCGTGTGCGGCAGGGCCGCCGCCACAAACATCGGATTGGCGTTCAGCGCCTGGACGACAAGGGCGGAGACCTCCTTCGCCACGTCCGACTCTTCGGGCAGTTGAAGGTTCTTCTTCGCCGTCGCCGATTGATGGCCCGAAGTGGCGTTGCCGTCCGCCCACGGCCCGGCGTTCAGCCGCGCGCGCAAAGCCTTGACCTCGGCCTTGGAGAAGACTTCCGGAATCTGCAGCAGCACGGGCGTTCTCGCTGAAAGACGAAACGGCCCCGCGGGGGATCGCGGGGCCGTCAGACTAGGCCGGGGAAACGGCCTTTAGAAGCGCAGGTTCAGGGCCAGGATGGCCTGGCGACCTGCGGCCACGTCGGCGTGGTGAACGCCGTTGGTGCGCATGATGTATTCCTCGTCCGTCGCATTCTTGACGTTCAGCTGAAGCGTCGCGCGATCCGTCAGATCATAGGCGGCGAAGGCGTCCACGCGGGTCCATTCGGGCGCATAGATGCGGTTGTTCCCGCCGCCCGCGCCGCCCTGGTTCCCGCCCAGAGATTTGGACGTGTAGTAGACGCCGCCGCCGACCGTAAGCCGGGGCAGGACGCGATAGGTGGTGAAGAGGCTGGCGCTGTGCTTGGGCGTATTGGCCAGCGGCAGACCTTGCAGCGGATTGACGGTTGCGACCGGCGGCGTGCCCGACACGACCACGGCCGCCTTGGTCAGTTCGGAGTCCATGTAGGTATAGCCGCCGAACACGGTCCACTTCGGCGTGATGCTGCCCGACACGCCCAGTTCAAAGCCGTCGACCTCGACCTCGCCTTCCTGACGGAAGATGTTGGGCTCAACCAGGATCAGGGCGTTCTTGCGGGTCAGGTGGAAGGCGGCCGCCGACAGGGCGAGACGGTCGTTCAAGACATTGGCCTTGGCGCCGATCTCGAAGCTTTCGGTGTCTTCCGGATCCAGAACGGTGTTGGCGACGCCATCAACCGTGCCCGTGCCGCCAGAGGCGTTCTGGTCGCCCGCCGAAATGGTCGGCGGCGTCGAGGAGGTGGACCAGGACGCATAGACGCTGCTGTTCTGGGTCGGCTTGAACACCAGACCGACCTGATAGTTGGTGAACTCCCAGGTCTGTTCCGGAACGGCCGTATAGCCCGTCGTCGTCCAGACCCCGGCTGACTGGGTCGCCGCCGCGTTCACGCCCTTGACCGAATACTGGTCCCAGCGAACGCCCAGGTTCAGGATCAGTCGCTCGGTCAGGGTGATGCTGTCGTTGGCATAGACGCCGATGGCCTCGGTCGTGTTCGAACTGGTCGGGCCGCGATTGATCACGCCGGTCCAGGCGTCGTCGGGATTGGGGTTGTAGACCGAGGTGCAGTCTCCCGCGCCCAGCGACCCGGCGGCGGTCGGATACGACCCGCTGACGGTCGTCAGACCGGTCGGACAGGCCGAGCCCGAGGTGGTGTAGGTGGAATAGGAGGCGTTCCTGTTGTGCTCGCGCGACAGCTCCACGCCGACGTCATAGCTGTGCTTGATCGAACCGGTGGCGAACTGGCCGAAGACATCCGTCACATTGGCCAGTGTGGTGACCGGGTTCCAGCGGGTCTTGGTGCCCCGCTTCATCCAGTAGGTCCCGTCCGCCGCGCGTCCGACATAGCCGCCGTCGCCGGGGTTGGTGACGATGTAGTCGTTCAGCGTCTGCGAATAGCGGCTGACGTTGCGGATCGTGGCGAAATCGTTGAGGCGATGCTCGGCCTTGAAGGTGAACGCATCCACCTCATTGGTCAGGTAGTCGCGCGCCTTCAGCCCATAGAAGCTGTCATAGGGCACATCCAGAACGCCGCTGTCGGTCGTGCGCGACTGGATCTTGGTGAACAGCGGAATGCCGTAGTCTGGCATCTGGTCGCTGGTCAGATGATAGTAGCTGAAGACCATCGACGACGGCGTGCCCAGACCGGCGCCCAGGCTGATGGCCGCACCCCATTTATCGTAGTCCACGGCGTCGCGACCGGGGACGTCGCCCTGGGCGCCTATAAGATTGATGCGCAAGGCGGCGGTCTCGCCCAGCGGCAAGTTCGCATCGACCGTGCCGCGCAGATAGCCGTCCGTGCCCGCGCCCGCGCTGACATTGGTGAAGGCGTTCAGCTTGGGCGATTTGGAGGCCAGGTTGATGCTGCCGCCGCCCGAACCGCGTCCCGAATAGACAGCGTCCGGCCCCTTGATGACCTCGACCTGCTCCAGGTTGAAGACCTCGCGCTGCTGGCCGCCCGTATCGCGGATGCCGTCCACGAAGATGTTGTTGCCCGACGATTGCCCCCGGATGAAGGGACGATCGGCCAGGGGCTGACCGCCCTCACCTGCCCCGAAGGTGATGCCCGGGGAGTTGGACAGCAGGTCCTGCAAGGACGAGGCCGAGGTCTGTTCGATGATGGCCTGGGGGATGACCGTCACGGCGCGCGGCGTGTCCACCAGAGGCGCGACGAACTCGGGGCTGACGGGGGCCGGCTTCTTGAACTGGCCGTTGACGTCAATCAGGCCCAGATTGGCGGGTTGGGACTGGTCGGCCGTAATGATCACGCCGTCCTCTGCGGTCACGTCAGCGGCGAAGGCGGGGGCGGCGACCAGCATGCCTGCGGCGCTGGAGGCGAACAGAAGCGAGCGGAGCGCGGCGGCGCGGGATTCGGACATAGTCTTGCGACCTTTTGGTCTGATTTTGCGATGCGCTCGCAATAACCAGCTCCACAAGAAGGCACAAGACAATTGCGAACAAATCGCAATCTTAATTAGCCGACGGCGCTGATGTTCCTCTGAGGCGCCGACGTGTCGATATCCAGCCAGGTCGGATCAGGCATGGCGCGGTGGGCGGCGGCCAGGGCTTCGGACCAACGCCGGCCCAGGTCGCGGAAATAGGGATCATCCGCTTCGATACGACGCGCCGTGCCCGTCAGCTGGTGGCGCGGCATGACGATCAGGTCCAGCGGCGGGCCGACGGCGATGTTCGAGCGGATGGTCGAATCGAACGAGATCAGCCCCAGCTTCACCGCCTCGGACAGGGAGGTGGAGCTGTGCAGGGCGCGATCCAGAATGGGTTTGCCGTACTTCAGCTCGCCGATCTGCAGATAGGGCGTATCGGGCCCGCATTCGATGAAGTTGCCCTGCCCGTAGATCAGATACAGCCCCATCTTGCCGCCGGCGATCTGACCGCCGAGCAGCATGGAGGCGGTGACGTTCAACCCGTCTGCGGTCGGCGTCGGCGGCGTATTGATGCTGGCGCGCACGCTGGCCATCGCGTGACCCAGAAGCTGGGCGGCGCGGAACAGGGTCGGGGCGGTCTGGAGCGTTTCAAGTTCGGTGGAGTCCGGCAGCTTGACCCCGGCTGCGACCATGGCCAGCGCCGTCTGGGTGACCGACAGATTGCCCGCCGTCGCGACCGCCAGGATCCGCTCGCCCGGCGACTGGTAGATGTGCAGTTTGCGATAGGACGAGATGTTGTCCACGCCCGCATTGGTGCGCGTGTCGGCGATCATCGCCAACCCGTCGTCCACCAGCATGCCTACGCAATAGGTCACTTCGCTCTATTCGCTCCCCGCGTTGCGAATCCCCAGACGCTAACAGATTCGCGCGTCATGCCTATCGGGGCCATCCGCTGGATTGCAGTTGTTGCTGGCCCTGTTGCACCGGCCGCACATTCAGGGCGACGGTCAGTTGCTCCTGGCCGCCGCCATAGCTTGTGCCCCGGATCGGGGTGGCGCCGCGCGCGTCCAGGCCGACCGCGACCCGGACATAGTGTTCGGTGGGACAGATGCCGTTTGCCGGATCGAACCCCACCCAGCCCAGATTCTCGACCCAGGCCTCGGCCCAGGCATGGGCGGCGTCCTGATCGTGGCGTCCGTCCTGACGGCTGAGGTGGCCCGAAACATAGCGGGCCGGCACGCCCAGCAGGCGCGCGGCCGAGATGAAGATCTGCGAATGGTCCTGACAGACGCCGCGCTTCTGGGCAAACGCTTCGGCGGCGGTGTGGGAGGCGGAGGTCGAGCCGACCTCGAACGCCACGGTATCCTTCAGGGCGCCCATCAACTGATGCATCCGGCCCAGCGTCGCGCCTTCTGGAATGGAGCGGGCGAAATCGACGATGCCGGCGTCGGCCTTGGTCATCGGGGTGTCGCGCAGATAGACGATGGGCGACAGGCGTTCGGCCTGCCCTTTCACGACGCCGCCCGTCTCTACGGTCGAGACCTCGCCGGTGACGCGGATGGTCAGGGCGTCGGTCGGCCGCTCGGTGTAGAGGCTGTGAACGATGTTGCCGAACGCGTCCTCGCTCCGCCGCAGCCGGGCGTCCACATCGGTTTCGATCCGCCAGTCGCGGACCTGCTGGCTATCACACGACTTGGGCGTCAAGCGCAGCATCTGGACGATGAACCGCGCGGGCCGGGCGTAGGCGTAGCGGGTGGAATGATCGATCCGGATCCGCATGGTCAGACCAGATACTGTTCGTGGACGGCCGCAGCCAAGGCGTTGTTCTCGTTCAGGAAGCCCTGAATGTATTCGTGCAGGCCGGACTGGAAGATGTCCTCGATCTTGGCCTCGTTGAACTGGCTGAGGCGGTTGGAGGCCAGTCGCTGCGCCGGTCCGCGTCTTCCGTAATCGGTCGCCAACTTCTCCAGATAGCTGACGATCATGCCCTGACATGAGGCCAGCGAGCGCGGCATCTGGCGGTTCAGCACCAAGAGGTCCGCCACCAGCCAAGGCCGAACGCTTTCGCGGTAAACCCAGCGATAGGCGGTCAATGCCGAAACCTCGCGCAGCAGGGTCGTCCACTGGAAGTAGTCCAGTTGCCCCCCCACCCGTTCGCCAGGCGGCAGCAGCAGGTGATATTTCACGTCCAGCAGGCGCGCGGTGTTGTCGGCCCGCTCGATCGCCATGCCCAGTCGCAGGAACCAGTAGGCGTCGTTGCGCAGCATGGTCCGCGACGACGCGCCTTCGACCGCCAGGGACGTCGATTTTACGAAGTCGAGGAAGTTGGTGAAGTCGTCGCGCTTGGTCGGTTCGCCCAGCTCGTTCAGACCGTTCCAGGCGCCGTTGATCGCCTCCCACAGTTCGATGGTCAGGGCGGTGCGCACCGAGCGCGCATTGGTCCGCGCCTTGGTGATGCAGGCCTTGATCGAGGTCGGATTGTCGAAGCCGAAGGCCAGATATTCCCGCACGGACTTTTCCGACACGGTGCGTCCGGTCGCGTCGAAGCCGGCCTTCACCCCCGACGAGGCGATGGCCCCGGCCCAGGCGGTGACGGCGGCCTGATCTTTCGCCGGCAGGGCGGCGAGACGGATCGCCGCCTCCAGAATGCGGGCGAGAAAGTCCGCCCGCTCCATATAGCGGCCGGTCCAATAGAGGCTGTCTGCGGTGCGTGAAAGCATCAGTTGTCCAGCACCCAGGTGTCCTTGGTTCCGCCGCCCTGGCTGGAGTTCACCACCAGCGACCCTTCCTTCAACGCCACCCGCGTCAAACCGCCGGGCGCGACGCGCACGCCGGCCGGGCTGGACAGGACGAAGGGCCTGAGGTCGACGTGGCGGGGCGACAGGGCGCCGCCGTTCAGCGTCGGAGCCGTCGACAGGCTCAGCGTCGGCTGGGCGATGAAGTCGTCGGGATCGGCAATCAGCTTGGCGCGGAAATCCTCGATCTCGGCCTTGGTCGAGGTCGGCCCGACCAGCATGCCGTAACCGCCCGATCCGCCGACTTCCTTGACCACCAGTTCCGGCAGCTTATCCAGCACTTCCTTCAGGGCGTCCGGCTCGCGACAGCGCCAGGTCGGCACGTTCTGCAGGATCGCGTCCTCGCCCGTGAAGAAGCGGATGATCTCGGGCATGTAGGTATAGACGGCCTTGTCGTCGGCTACGCCCGTCCCCACCGCATTGGCCAGGGTCACCCGCCCGGCGAAATAGGCCGACATCAGCCCCGGCACCCCGATGGTGGAGTTGGGCATGAAGGTCAGGGGATCGAGAAAGTCGTCATCGATACGGCGATAGATAACATCGACGCGCTTGGGCCCCTCGGTCGTGCGCATGAAGACCGTGTCGTCATTGACGAACAGGTCCGTGCCCTGAACCAGCTCGACGCCCAGCTTGTCGGCCAGGAAGCTGTGCTCATAGTAGGCCGAGTTGAAGGGGCCGGGCGTCAGCACGACGATGGTCGGGTCCGCCCCCGCCCCTGCCGGCGCGGAGGCCTGCAGCGAGCGCAGCAGCATGTCGGTGTAGATCTCGACGGGACGCACGGCGTGTTCCGCGAACAGGTCGGGGAACAGCCGCATCATCATCTCGCGGTTCTCCAGCATATAGGAGACGCCCGACGGCGTGCGGCAGTTGTCTTCGAGAACATAGAAGCCGTCCTCGCCCGTGCGCACCAGATCCACGCCCGAAATATGGCACCAGACATCGCCCGGCGGGCGGCGCCCCTGCATCTCCGGCCGATAGTGCGGATTGGTCAGGATCAGATCGGCCGGGACGATGCCTGCCTTGATGCATTCCTGCGGCCCATAGATGTCTTTCAGGAAGGCGTTGATGGCGGTGACCCGCTGCTTCAGGCCCTTTTCCAGACCGCCCCATTCGTCCGCGCCGATGATGCGCGGCACGACATCGAAGGGGATCAACCGCTCGTTGGATTCCTCGTCGCCATAGACGGCGAAGGTCACGCCCATGCGGCGGAAAAACAGCTCCGCCTGACGCGAGCGCGCCTGCAGCAGATCGGCCGGCGCGTTTTCCAGCCAGGCCGCCAGCGTCTTGTAGCTGTCGCGGATCGCACCCGATCCGCCGCCGTTCATTTCGTCGAAAGCTCTCGTCATCCGCCCCCGCCGCGTTGAAGTCGCAGCTTGAACGGTCACGAACGTAAAGCGCAACAGTTTTGTTGCACTGCGGCGACGCCTATCCGACAGCCACCGCCTTCATCGACACCGCCGGATCAGCCAGCTTGTCCGTGTCCACAGGCGTCGCCTTGGCGATCAACTGCTTGCCGGCCATGAACTCGGGCGGAGCGTTGACGGCCTCGACGCAGACGATGCGGGCGCCGTTCAGGTGGAAGACCGCAAAGCCCGACGCCGTCGGGTCGCCGCGCACCACCTGCCGGTCGGCGTCAAATGGCAGGCCGGCGATCTGAAGCTTGACGTCATACTGGTCCGACCAGAACCACGGCACTTCCGGCGTCGGTCTGGCCCGTCCGACGATGGCGGCGGCCGCCTGTTTGGCCTGCTCCAGGGCGTTGGGCACGCTTTCCAGCCGGTGGTGCACGCCGCCGTGGACCGGAATGGGTCGTCGCGTCATGTCGCCGATGGCGAAGACCGCGGGGTCGCTGGTCCGCGCCTCGCCGTCCACCACCACCCCGTCGTCGCAGGTCAGGCCGGCCGATCGCGCCAGGGCGTCGCACGCCAGGGCTCCGACCCCCACCAACACCGCATCCGCCCGCACCACCGATCCGTCAGCCAGGGTCACGCCGTCGCGGGCCACGGCGACCACCTCAGCGTCGGTCAGGATTTCGACGCCGTGCGCCCGGTGCTGCGCCGTGAAGAAGGCCGACAGGGTCTCGGACGCCACCCGCGCCAGCACGCGCGGCGCGCGCTCGATCACCACAGCCTCGGCGCCCAAGGCCCGCGCCGACGCCGCCGCCTCCAGCCCCACATAGCCGCCGCCGACCACCGCCAGACGCTTGCCGGGCCCGAGGACCGCCTTCAGTCGCTCGGCGTCCTTCATCGTGCGGAGTTCCAGCAAATCCGGATGATCCCCGCCCGGAACCGGCAGCTTGCGCGCCGTCGATCCGGTCGCCAGCACAAGAATGTCGTAGGTTTCCGACGACCCGTCGTGGAAGGCTACCGTCTTCGCTGCGGGGTCCACCGCCACGGCGACCATCGAGGGTCGGAAGTCGATGTTCTGCTCGGCGTAGAAACTCAGAGGCCGCAGCAGCAGCGCCTCCAGATCCGCCTCTCCCTTCAGCCAGGCCTTGGACAATGGAGGCCGCTGATACGGCGGCGCATCCTCCTCGCCCGCCAGCACAATGGGGCCTTCATGCCCATACTGCCGCAGGAAGGCCGCGACGGAGCCGCCAGCGTGCCCGGCGCCGATAATGAGAACTTTGGTCATGGTCGGACAGATAAAGCGGTGCGCGGGCGGGTGTAAGTCGTGATTGGTGAATCGTGAGCCGTGACTGAACCTCGACCCAATCACGAGTCACCAGTCACAACTCACGCCGCACCTCTTGACCGTTCCACCGTTACAGCATAGTGGAACGCACATGACGACCCAGCCCGCCCGTGACGACCTGCATGACGCCTTGCTGTCGATGCAGACGCGCGCCGAGATCGACGCCTTTCTGGCCGATCTTTGCACGCCTGCGGAACTGCGCGCCTTCTCCGAGCGCTGGCAGGTCGCGCGCCTGCTCGACGCCGGCGGCAAATCCTATCGCGAGATCGCCGCCGAGGCCCATGCCAGCCCCACCACCGTCGTCCGCGTCGCCCGCTATCTGAAAGACATGCCGCATCAGGGCTATCGCCTCGCCCTGGACCGCCTGAAGAACAAGAACTGAGTATCCGAACATGAGCACCGTGCAGGGCCGGCTTCGCATCGCCGTCCAGAAATCTGGCCGTCTGGCCGACCGCAGCCTCGACCTGATCCGCGACGCGGGCCTGAAATGGGTCAAGGGTCACAACGACCTGCTGTACCGGGTCGAGAACTATCCGATCGACCTGCTGCGCGTCCGCGACGACGACATTCCCACCTTCGTGGCGGACGGCGTCTGCGACCTGGGCATCGTCGGCGAGAACGTGCTGGAGGAGGGCCGCAACGGCGGGCCCAACGCCTCGATCGTCATGCCGCTGGGCTTCGGTCGCTGCACGCTCAAGATCGCCACGCCTCCGACGCTTGCCTATGACGGTCCAGCCTCGCTGGACGGGCTGCGCATCGCCACCTCCTATCCTAAAATCCTGCGCCGCTTCCTCGACGAACGCGGGGTCAAGGCCGACATCGTGGTGATGCGCGGGGCCGTCGAGGTCGCGCCCCGGCTGAAACTGGCCGCCGCCATCTGCGACCTGGTCTCGACCGGCGCGACGCTGGAGGCCAACGGCCTGGGCGCAAAGGATACGGTTCTGGAAAGCCAGGCGGTGCTGATTCAGTCGCCCGTCGCGCCCGAGCCCGCGCTGCAGCAGTTGTTGGACAGCGTCATCGAGCGGATGGCGGGCGTGGTGTCCTCGCAAGGCGCCAAATACGTCATGCTGAACGCGCCGCGCTCGGCGCTGGACGAGATCACCGCCATCCTGCCCGGCGCCGGCTCGCCGACCGTCATGCCCTTGATGGGTCGCGACGACGCGGTCGCCGTCCACGCCGTCTGCCAGGAGGCCGTCTTCTGGGAGACGCTTGAGAAGCTGAAGGCCGCCGGCGCCTCGGCCATTCTGGTCCTGCCGATCGAGAAGATGATGTGATGAAACGCATCGACTGGTCTTCCCTCGACGCCGCCGGCAAGACGGCCGCCCTCGCCCGCCCGGCACAACGTACCGCCGGCGACGTGACCGAGGTCGTGCGCACCATCCTGGACGACGTGCGCCAGCGCGGCGGCGCGGCCGTAACCGACTGGTGCCTGAAGCTGGACAAGGCGCCGCCCCGTCGCATCGCCATCACGCCCGAGGCCGTCGCCGAGGCGCGCAACGCCCTGCCGCCCGGCGACGTGCGCGCTCTGCGCATGGCGGCCGACAATGTGCGCGTGTTCCACCAGGCGACCCGGCCCGAGGACACGCCCTTTATCGAGACGACGCCCGGCGTGCGGTCCAAACTGGCCTGGCGTCCCATCGCCTCGGCCGGCCTCTATATTCCCGGCGGCACCGCGCCGCTGTTTTCGTCGCTGCTGATGCTTGCCATTCCGGCCGGCGTCGCGGGCGTGGGCCAGCGCGTCGCTGTCACGCCGCCGAACAAGGACGGCGGCATCCACCCCGCCATGATCCTGGCCGCCGCAGAGGCGGAGCTGGACGCCATCTGGTTGATGGGCGGGGCCCAAGCCATCGCCGCCCTGACCTTCGGCGTCGAGATGGAGGACGGGGTCATTCCGGCCTGTGACAAGCTGTTCGGACCCGGCAACGCCTATGTGGCCGAGGCCAAGAAGCAGGCGAGCGCCCTGCCAGGCGGTCCCGCCGTCGACAT
Organism: Brevundimonas sp. UBA7838; assembly: GCF_002500885.1. Classification (NCBI taxonomy): domain Bacteria; kingdom Pseudomonadati; phylum Pseudomonadota; class Alphaproteobacteria; order Caulobacterales; family Caulobacteraceae; genus Brevundimonas; species Brevundimonas sp. UBA7838. The sequence goes on along the minus strand of NZ_DLTK01000053.1, from coordinate 24,767 downwards.
GCCGGCCGGCCCGTCGGAGTTGATGGTCATCGTCGATCGCGACGCCGCGCCCGAGATCGCCGCCGCCGACCTGCTCAGCCAGGCCGAGCACGATGCGGATGCGCAGGTTCTGCTGGTCTCCACCAGCCGCGCCACCATCGACTACATCCTGAGCGAGGTCGAGGTGCAGGTCGCAACCCTGCCTCGCGAAGCCATCGCCCGCGCCTCTCTGAACGAAGCCCGCGCCATCCTGGTGCGCGACCTCGACGCGGCCGCAGAAGTCGCCAACCTCTATGGCCCCGAACACCTGGCGATCCAGATCGACGATCCCGAGCCGCTGGTCGATTCGATCAAGGCCGCCGGGGCCGTGTTCGTCGGCCGGTTCGCCGCCGAGACGCTGGGGGATTATGCCGCCGGTCCCAGCCACGTCCTGCCCACCGACGGCGGCGCCCGCACCCTGGGCGGCGTCACCACCGCCAGCTTCATGACCACCATGTCGGTCCAGCTGGTGTCCGAGGCCGGCGCCCGTCAACTGGCGCCCATCGCCGCCCGTCTGGCCCGGATGGAGGGCCTGGAAGCCCACGCCCGCGCCGCCGATCTGAGGGCCGAAGGATGACCCTGCCCGCTCCGTATCCCCCGCTGGTTTCCGGCGGCGAAGGTCTGGATCGCTATCCCGACGACGCCTCAGCCCTCGCCGCTCGCATGGCCGGCGTCTATGGCGTACCTGCCGAACAGGTGCTGCCGGTGCGCGGCCTAACCCACGGGTTGGAACTGGCCTGGCGCCTCGCCGCTCGCGACGGGGGATCGGTCGAGGCCCCGAAGGCCGAACCCTATGACAGTCTCGGCGCCATCTATCCGGCCAAGGGCGAAACGGCCCCAGAGAAAAGTATCGTCGTCATCCGCGCCCTGGGCTCGCCCGAAGCCGTCGGCGAGATGGCCGCCCGCGTCGCCCCCGCCCTGCTGGTGGTGGACGAGGGACTGATCGAGTTCTCCGACAGCGCCTCGGCCGTGACCGTCGTCGCCGATCAGCCGAACCTGATCGTGCTGCGCAGCCTGTCCCTGGCCTATGGCTTAGCCGGCGCCCGCGTCGGCGCGGCGATCGCCCAAGCCCAGACCCTGGCGCGTCTGGCGTCGGTGCTGGAACCCTACGCCCTGCCCGAACCGCTGGTGCGGCTGGCGATGCAGGCGCTGGACCCGTCGCGGATGATCGAGACCGCCGAGCGCATCGCCTCGGTCCGGCGCGAACGCGAGCGGATCGCCCGCGAACTGGGCCGCCAGATGCCGGTCGAGCCCGGCGTCGGCCCCATCATCATGGCCCGGCCGGAAGACCCCGCCGCCGCCTTGGCCGGTCTGAAGGCCTATGGCGTCGAGGCCGACCTGTCCGGCGACCGCCTGCGTCTGCCCGTCTCCATCAAACCCGAGGTCAACGACCGGCTGCTGGCCGCCTTCGGCCTGACGCCCGCCAAGCGCCGCCCGGCCCGCGTCGGCCAGGCCGTGCGTGACACCAAAGAGACCCGCATCGTCTGCGCCGTCGATCTGGACGCCCCAAGCCCCATCAAAATCGAAACCGGCGTCGGCTTCTTCGACCACATGCTGGAGCAGATCGCGGCCCACGGCGGCTTCTCCCTGCGGCTTCAGTGCGAGGGTGACCTGCACACCGACCCGCACCACACGATCGAGGACAGCGCAATCGCCCTGGGCCAGGCGCTGAAACAGGCGCTGGGGGAGCGCAAGGGCATCGCCCGCTACGGCTTCGTCCTGCCGATGGACGAGGCGAATGCGACGGTCTCGATCGATCTTTCCGGGCGCCCCTATCCGCTGTTCGAGGGCTCGTTCGAGACGCCATTCATCGGCGACTACCGCACCGACCTGACGGCGCACGTCTTCCGTTCATTGGCCGAGGCTATGGGCGCTGCCGTCCACATCTCGGTCACCGGCCAGGACGACCACCACAAGACCGAAGCCGTCTACAAGGCGTTCGGCCGCGCCCTGCGCCAGGCCATCCGCGTCGAGGGCGACGCCGTGCCGTCGACCAAGGGCGTGTTGTGACCGAGGTCGCCGTCATCGCCTACGGCGCCGGCAATGTCGCCTCGGTCCAGTTCGCGCTGGAGCGGCTGGGCGCGACCGTGCGCCTGACCGATGATCCGACGGTGATCGCCGAGGCTGAACGGGTCATCCTGCCCGGCGTAGGCGCGGCCGGATACGCCATGAAGCGCCTGTCGGACCTGGGTCTGATCGCGCCGATCCGCGCCTTCCCGCGCCCCCTGCTGGGTGTCTGCCTGGGTCAGCAACTGCTGTTCGGATCGAGCGACGAAGGTGACGGCGTCGATCTGCTGGGCCTTATTCCCGGGGCGGTGACCCGGCTGAGGCCTGCGAGCGATCTGCCGGTGCCGCACATGGGCTGGAGCCGGTTGACGCGCGACCGCGACGACCCCTTGCTGGAGGGCGTCGCCGACGGCGCCTACGCCTATTTCGTCCACGGCTTCGTCTGTCCCGACGGACCAGCGACCCTGGCGCGCGCCGACTATGGCGGCGTCGTTCCGGCTGTGGTGCGATCCGCCAACCGCTGGGGCTGCCAGTTCCACCCCGAACGCTCGGCCGAGGCCGGGGCGACCATCCTCAAGAACTTCCTGAGTTTGTCATGCTGATCTATCCCGCCATCGACCTGAAGGACGGCGTCTGCGTGCGCCTGATGCATGGCGACTTCGCCCAGGTGACGCATTACGACCAGCAGCCGGCCGCCCGCCTGACGACCTTCGCGGCCGAGGGCGCGGAGTGGATTCACATCGTCGATCTGGACGGAGCCGAGGCGGGCGAGGCGCGTCAGCATGCTTTGATCGGTGAACTGACCCAGGCCATCGACGTCAAGGTCCAGTCGGGGGGCGGCGTGCGCAGCGCCGACGATGTGAAAAAACTGCTGGACGCCGGCGTGTCGCGCGTCGTGGTCGGATCGCTGGCGGTGACCCAACCCGAGGCGGTGGCGACCTGGTTGGAGACCTTCGGCGTCGAGCGCATCACCCTGGCCCTGGACGTCAAGATCGAGGACGGCGTGCCGGTCCCCGCGCTGAAGGGCTGGACCCAGTCTTCGGGCATGACGCTTTGGGAGGCGCTGGACCGGTATCCCAAGGGGACGGCCAAACACCTGCTGGTCACCGATGTCGGTCGTGACGGCGCTCTGACCGGGTCGAACCTAGAGCTGCTGGCCGAGATCCGCAGCCGTCGGCCGGATCTGGTGTTGCAGGCCTCGGGCGGCGTTTCCTCGCTGGACGACATCGCTGCGGTCAAGGCGCTGGGCTGTCACGGCGCCATCGTCGGACGCGCGCTCTACGAGAACTGCTTCACCCTGCCCGAGGCGATCGCGGCGGCCAAACGCTCGTGACGGCGCGGCGGATCATTCCCTGCCTGGACGTGAAGGACGGCCGGGTGGTCAAGGGCGTGAAATTCGTCGGCCATACGGACATGGGCGACGCGGCGGTGCTGGCCGCCCGCTATCGCGACGCAGGCGCCGACGAACTGGTTTTCTACGACATCACCGCCAGTCCAGAGGGGCGGACGCTGGACTACGGCTGGATCAAGGACATCGCCCGACTGCTGGACATTCCGTTCTGCGTCGCCGGCGGCATTCGCACCGTGGATCAGGCGGCGCGCTGCCTGGACCACGGGGCGGACAAGGTCTCGATCAACTCCCCGGCCTTGGAACGGCCCGAACTGATCGCCGACATGGCTGCGCGGCTGGGCAGCCAATGCGTCGTCGTCGGCGTCGACAGCCGGTTTGAGGACGGCGACTGGGTGGTCCACAAATATACCGGCGACCCCGATGCACGCCGTCATGCCGGCAAACGCACGCTGGACTGGCTGGACCAGGCGCAGAGCCTGGGCGCCGGAGAGATCGTGCTGAACTGCATCGATCAGGACGGGGTTCGGCGCGGCTATGACATCGAGCAACTATCCGCCGCGCGGGCACGTCTGACCATTCCCCTGATCGCCTCGGGCGGCGCTGGCGCGCCCGAGCATTTCAAGGCTGTGTTCGAGCAGGCCGACGTCTCCGGCGCCCTGGCCGCCAGCGTTTTCCACACCGGCGCCATCGCCATTCCGGACCTGAAAGAATACCTGGCCGACGAAGGCCTGGAGATGAGACTGTGATCGACCCGAACACTATCGACTTCGCCAAGAGCGACGGCCTGGTTCCCGTCGTGGTGCAGGACGCCGCCACGCTGCAGGTCCTGACCCTGGCCTATATGGATCGCGCTGCGCTGGACGAGACGATCGCATCCGGCGAAGCCACCTTCTTCTCGCGCTCGCGCGGAGGGCGGTGGAGGAAGGGCGAGACCTCGGGCGACCGGCTTCACGTCGTCTCCATCACGGCCGACTGCGACTCCGACGCCATTGTGCTGGGCGTCAGGCCGGTCGGAAACGCCTGCCACCTGAACCGGACGAGCTGTTTCGGCGAGGCCGACGCGCCGGGCTTGGGTCGGATCGCCCGGCTGGAGCGAACCATCGCCGCACGGGCCGCCGCCGATCCGACCGAAAGCTGGACCGCCCGACTGATCGCACAGGGGCCCAAACGCATCGCCCAGAAGGTCGGCGAGGAGGGCGTGGAGACCGCCTTGGCCGGCGTCGCCGGCCCGGATGAGGAACTCGCCAGCGAGGCTGCGGATTTGATCTATCACCTGCTCGTTCTTCTCCATGCCCGTAACATGGTGTTTCAGGACGTGCTGGACGTGTTGGCCTCGCGAGCGGAAGCGGCCAAAGACAGCGGCTAGACCGTAAAGGCGTGCGTCCCGACAAATGGGATCATCGAGGGACAAGACATGGCGGCTCTCATTCTGTTTGGTGGCGGCGGCGATCTGGCGATGCGCATGCTTCTGCCGTCGCTCTATTTCCTCGAACACGACGGCCTGCTGCCTGAAGGGCTGAAGATCATCGGCGCCGCGCGTTCCGAAGAGAGCGCCGACGACTATATCGCCAAGGTGCACGAGGCGGTGAAGGCGCGCGCCGAGGCGGACAAGGTCTGGGACGAAGCCAGCTGGTCGCGGATGAAGGCCCGCCTGGACTATCTGGCGGTCGACGCCACATCGCCCGAAAGCCTGAAGCCTCTGAAGGACAAGGTCGGCGACGGCGAGGTCACCTCCTTCCTGGCCGTTTCCCCCTCGCTCTATGCCCGCATTGTCACGGCGATGAAGGCGGCGGGTCTGGCCGAAAAGAACTGCCGCATCGTGCTGGAAAAGCCTGTCGGGCGCGATCTGAAGTCCTTCCTCGAAATCGACGACGCCGTGGCCCACGCCTTCAGCGAGAACCAGGTGTTCCGCATCGACCACTATCTGGGCAAGGAGACGGTGCAGAACCTGATCGCCCTGCGGTTCGGCAACACGATCTTCGAACCGTTATGGAACAACTTGTCCATCGACCACGTGCAGATCACGATCGGCGAGACGGTGGGGGTCGGCGATCGCTGGCCCTACTATGATGAATACGGCGCCCTGCGCGACATGCTGCAGAACCATATGCTGCAGCTGCTGTGTCTGGTGGCAATGGAGCCGCCGAGCGACCTGGACCCCGACTCGGTGCGCAACGAGAAGGTCAAGGTGCTGCGGTCGCTGCGGCCCGTCACGGTGGACGAGGTCGAGCGCGTGACCGTGCGGGGCCAGTATGTGGCGGGCGTCTCGGAGGGCAAGCCGGCCAAGGGCTATGACGAGGAGCGCGGCCAGCCGTCGGACACCGAAACCTTCGTCGCCGTTCGCGCCGACATCGACAACTGGCGCTGGGCGGGCGTGCCCTTCTTCATGCGGACCGGAAAGCGCCTGCCCGAGAAGCGCACCGAGATCGTTATCCAGTTCAAGCCGGTGCCCCACTCGATCTTCGATCGCGACGACCGGGGCGAGGTTCAGGCCAACCGGATGATCATCGAGCTTCAGCCCGAGGAAGACATCTCTCTGACGGTGATGAACAAGCGTCCGGGCCTGGATCAGCGCATGCAGTTGCAGCCGATCAAGATGAGCCTGTCGTGGGGTGTGCCGAATTCGGGGGACGGCAAGTCCGCCGCCCCGCCGCGCCGCCGCATCGCCTATGAGCGGCTGCTTCTGGATGCGATGGCCGGAGACTCGACCCTGTTCGTGCGCCGCGACGAGGCCGAGCAGGCCTGGAAATGGGTGGACGAGGTGTCCGAGGCCTGGGCCGAATCCGGTCTGAAGCCCGATGACTACGTCGCCGGAACCTGGGGCCCCGACAGCGCCGACATGCTGATGATGCGGACCGGCCGCGACTGGAATACGACCGATGTCTGAGACCCCCGCCATCGAGGCCTTCGCCTCCGTCGAGACCTGGGCCGAAGCCATCGCCGCGCGTCTGGCCGAAACGCTTGGCGCGGCCGTCCGCGACAATGGGCAGGCCCTGTTCGCCGGTCCGGGCGGTTCGACTCCTGCGCCCGTCTACCGCCGCCTGGCGGCGACCGATCTGGACTGGTCCAAAATCGCCGTGACCCTGGTGGACGAGCGTTATGTGCCTGAGACTTCGCCGGAATCGAACGCCCGGCTGATCCGCGACGTGCTTCTTCAGGACAAGGCGGCGACGGCGCGCTTCATCCCGCTCTATACGCCCGAGGTCACCGTGGACCGGGCGGCCATCGTGGCGGCAAAGGCCCTGGGCGATGCCGGCGGGCGGTTCGATGCGGTGCTGCTGGGCATGGGCGAGGACGGCCATATCTGTTCCATGTTCCCCGAAAGCCCGACGCTGAAGACCTTGCTGACGCCGACGCTGAAGCCCACGGTGCTGGGCGTGCCGCATGGGCGCGACGGCATGGCGCCGACGATCGAACGGCTGTCGATCAATCTGCCCTATCTGATGTCGGCGGGCCGGGTGATCCTGGGCCTGAAGGGCGCCGCCAAGCGTCGCGTCTTCGAAGAACAGGCTCAGGGCGATCCAAAGATTCAGCCCATCGCCGCCCTGATCGCCGCCGGCGTTCCCCTTGAAGTTTTGTGGACGGAGGAAGGCTGAAATGGCGCTTCATCCCACCGTGGCGGCCGTCACCGCCCGCATCATCGAAAAAAGCCGCGAGACCCGCGCCGACTACATCCGTCGCATGGACGCGGCCCGCGACAGCGGCGCCGGTCGCGCCAAGCTGAGCTGCGCCAACTGGGCCCACGCCTTCGCGGGCCAGACGATCGCCGATAAGCTGACGGCGATGGACGGGTCCAAGCCCAACCTGGGCATCGTCACCGCCTATAACGACATGCTGTCGGCCCACCAGCCGTTCGAGCGCTTCCCCGACGTGGTGCGCAAGGCCGTGCGCGAGGTCGGCGCTACGGCCCAGGTCGCCGGCGGCACTCCCGCCATGTGCGATGGGGTCACGCAGGGTCGTCCGGGCATGGAGTTGTCGCTGTTCAGCCGCGACCTGATCGCCATGTCGGCGGGCATCGCCCTGACCCACGACGCCTTCGACGCCGGCCTGATGCTGGGCGTGTGCGACAAGATCGTTCCGGGCCTGTTCATGGGCGCCCTAGCCTTCGGCCACCTGCCCGTCGTCTTCGCACCCGCAGGCCCTATGCCATCGGGCATTCCGAACGCGGAGAAGGCCCGGGTCCGGGCCGAATATGCGCAGAACAAGGTCGATCGTCAGACCCTGCTGGAAAGCGAGATCGGCAGTTATCACTCGCCCGGCACCTGCACCTTCTACGGCACCGCCAACTCCAATCAGATGATGATGGAGCTGGGCGGACTGCACATGCCGTCCACCGCCTTCGTCCATCCCGACACCGGCCTGCGTGACGCCCTGACGGCGGCGGCGGCGAAACGGGCGGTCGAACTGGCCCGCAGCGGCGAGTGCCGCATGGCCGACGTCATCGACGAGAAGTCCATCGTCAACATGATCGTGGCCCTGCTGGCCACCGGCGGCTCGACCAACCATGCCATCCATCTGGTCGCCATGGCGCGGGCGGCAGGCGTGCTGATCGACTGGACCGACATGGACGAGCTGTCGTCAGTCACGCCTCTGTTGGCGCGGGTCTATCCGAACGGTTCGGCGGATGTGAACGCCTTCCAGGCCGCCGGCGGCGTCGCCTTCATCGCCCGCGAGCTGGCGATGGCGGGCAATATCCACACCGACGTGACGACCATCATGGGTCAGGGCATCCAGGCCTATTTCCAGGAACCGTCGATGATGGACGGCGAACTGGTCTGGCGCGACGGGGTTCAGGAAAGTCTCGATCTCGACATCCTGCGCCCGGCGTCCAATCCCTTCGACAAGGAGGGTGGCTTGCGTCTGGTTCAGGGCGACCTGGGTCGCGCGGTCATCAAGATCTCGGCGGTCAAACCCGAGAACCGCATCGTCGAGGCGCCCGCCGCCGTGTTCGAGACCCAGGAAGACGCGCTGCAAGCCTTCCGGGACGGCAAGCTGTTCCGCGACGTGGTCGTTGTCCTGCGCTTCCAGGGACCCAAGGCGAACGGCATGCCGGAACTGCACAGCCTGTCGCCGGCCCTGTCCGTCATTCAGGACAAGGGGTTCAAGGTCGCCTTCGTCACCGACGGCCGCATGTCGGGCGCCAGCGGCAAGACGCCGGCCGCCATCCACGTCTCGCCCGAGGCCCTGGCCGGCGGTCCGCTGGCCCATGTTCAGGACGGCGACATCATCCGCCTGGACGCCGAAGCTGGCGTTCTGACCACCGTCGGCGTTCCCGACCTGACCGCCCGTCCGCTGGCCGCCCGGTCCGCCGCCAACGCCGAGGGTTCGTCCTGGGGCTATGGCCGTGAATTGTTCGGCGCCTTCCGCCATGTGGTCACGACGGCCGAACAGGGGGCGACGGTCTGTTTCGCCCTGCCGACCGGTTCGCGCGGCAACGACGACACCCCGCCCAATCCCAACTTCGTCGATCGGACTGTGGACGCCTGATCCACCGAACCGAGCGCAGGAAACGCCCCAATGAATGACAAGACCCTTCTCGTCGGCGATGTCGGCGGCACGAACGCCCGCTTCGCCGTGGCCCGAATGGTGGACGGCAAGCCCGTGCTGGACCACCACGAGAGCTTCCCGGCCGAGACCTATCCGACCTTCCTCGAAGGCGTCGCCGCTTTCATCGACGGCTGCGAGGTCAAGCCGACGGGCGGCGTGATCGCCGTCGCCGGCCCGGTCACGGACGGCGCCATCGACCTGACCAACTCGCCCTGGCAGGTGTCGGAGAGCGAGCTTCAAACCCTGGGCCTGAAGCCCGTCAAGCTGATCAACGACTTCGAGGCCTTGGCCTGGGGCGCGCCCATCGTGCCGGAAGACCAGCTGGAAAGTCTGGGCGGCCCGGTCGACGGCGATCCGCACTGCACCGTCGCGGTGCTCGGCCCTGGCACCGGCTTTGGGGTCTCGGCCCTGGTGCGGGATGCGGCCGGCAAAGAAATGGCCATGCCGTCCGAGGGCGGGCACGCCTGCTTCCCCCCCGGCGATCCGGTCGAGGATGAAATCCTGCGCATCCTGCGTCGCCGCTATGACCGGGTGTCGATCGAGCGCCTGATCTGTGGGCCTGGCCTGCTGAACATGCACCGGGCCCTGGCCGAGATCGACGGGCGCGAAACCCACATCGACGATCCCGCTCAGATCACTGCAACGGCCCTGGCCGATCCGAACAGCCCGTGCGGCGCGACCCTGGCCCGCTTCTGCGCCATCCTGGGCGCGGTCGCCGGCGACATCGCCCTGACCACCGGCGCGCGCGGCGGCGTCTATATCGCCGGCGGCATTGTTCCGCGCATCCTGCCCTTCATCAAGGCCAGTCCCTTCCGCCAGCGCTTCGAACGCAAGGGCCGGTTCAAGGAATATATGCAGGACATCCCGACCAAGGTGATCATGCACAAACACGCCGCGCTTCTGGGCGCCGCGAGGGTCGCCTTCGCCCAGTCGGAGGGCTGACGCGACGGGCGATCACGAAAATCTCACGGCGGCGTGAACCGAACCGTCACCGTAGCGTTTGAGAGTTTCCACCTAGGAGAGGAAACTCAAATGAAAAAGTTCGCCATCGCCGCCGCTTCGGTCTTCATGCTGGCCGGCGTCGCCGCCTGCGGTGAAAGCGCCGCCGACAAGGCCGCTGAAAAGCAAGCCGACGCCATCGAAGCGACGGGTGAAGCCCGCGCCGACCAGCTGGAATCGCAAGCCGCGACCGCTCCGACCGCCGCTCAGGCCGACGCCCTGAACGCCCAGGCTGACCAGGTCGAGAAGAACGCCGACCGCAAGGCCGACATGGTCGAGCAGCAAGCTGGTAACGCTGATGGCGGCGCCACGACGGCCAACACGCCTTCGACCCACTAAGGTCTGGCGACCGACTAAATCCGTTTACGGATGGATCAGCCCCCGTCGTTCGCGACGGGGGCTTTTTCGTGCCTGCGACCTCAGTCGATGCACAGGGTCGGGCCGGCCTTGCCGTCCTCGACCGTCGTGTTGCAGCCGAAGCGATCGCTGGTCGCTTGGCAGACGCCAGTCGCCGCCGTCCCCGGCGCCACGCCGCTGTTGCCCTCGATGCGGCAGTCGCCCTGGCACTGATCGCCGTCGGTGCAGCGCTTGCCGGCGTCGGCATAGTTGATGACGCACTGCCAGGATTGCATCCGCCCGACCTGTTTCATCGTGCCGCCGCGCGCGGCGCAGGACGCGGCGTCGGCGCTCTGCATCGGCGCATCCGATGCCGTTCCCGTGGTCTGGGGCGAGCAGGCGGCGGCCAGAAGCGCGACGGCGGCGATGAGGGAAATACGGATCATGAGATCTGTCCTTTGGTGAAGCCTGACCAGACGTCGTCGTAGTCGAGCTGCATCTGCGGTGATTCCGACGCCCATTTCGTGACGCGGATCGGCATGCGCGTCTCGAACATGAAGGCCAGGGTGTTTTCGATCTTGTGCGGCTTCAGCTCGGCCTTGATCGCGCCGTCATAGCTGGCCTGATCGGGGCCGTGGCCGCTCATGCGATTGTGCAGCGATGCGCCGCCTGGCGCGAAGCCGCCGGCCTTGGCGTCATAGGCGCCGGTCACCAGACCCATGAACTCGCTCATCACGTTGCGGTGGAACCACGGCGGGCGGAAGGTGTCCTCGGCCACCATCCAGCGCGGCGGGAAGATGACGAAGTCGATATTGGCGGTCCCCGGCGTCTCGGACGGACTGGTCAGGACGGTGAAGATCGACGGATCGGGGTGGTCGTAGCTGACGGTGTTGATCGTGTTGAACCGCGCCGTGTCATAGCGGCAGGGCGCCAGATTGCCGTGCCAGGCGACGACGTCCAACGGGCTGTGATCGAAGGTCGTGGCCCACAGACGGCCGCCGTATTTCTGGACGCACTCGGTCGGGCGATCCACGTCCTCATAAGCCGCGATCGGAGTCTCGAAGTCGCGAGGATTGGCCAGGCCGTTTGAGCCGATGGGGCCGAGATCCGGCAGGCGGAACGGGCTGCCGTAGTTCTCGCACACATAGCCGCGCACTGGCCCCTCAACCTCGACGCGGAAGCGCACGCCGCGCGGGATCAGGACGATGTGACCCGGCTGAGCCTCGATGACGCCAAACTCGGTGACGAAGCGGTGGTCGCCTTCCTGAGGCACGATCAGCAGTTCGCCGTCGGCGTCATAGAAGACCCGGTCGGTCATCGATCGGTTGGCGACATACAGGTGAATGCCCGCCCCGGCGCCGCCGTCCGGTTCGCCATTGCCACCATAGGTCGTCAGCCCCTCGACCCAGTCGGTCGCACCCTGCGGCATCGGCAGCGGGTCCCAGCGCATCCGGTTGGGATTGGGCGGCGTCTCGTCGAACGGACCGGAGCGGACCCGCCCCTGATCGAAGGGGGTGTACGGCCCATGCTGGGCCGAGGGACTCAGGCGATAGAGCCAGCTGCGCCGGTTCTCGGCGCGCGGGGCGGTGAAGGCCGTGCCGGACAGCTGTTCGGCATACAGGCCCATCGGCGTCTTCTGCGGCGAGTTTCGACCCACCGGCAGGGCGCCGGGCGCGGCTTCGGTCGCGAAATGATTGCCGAAACCGGTCATGTAGGCGGGCGCGTTGGATCGCGTCATGTCGTGTCTCCCTATGCCCCTGGTTTAGCCGTCCCCGGCGCCAGCGTCACCCTTTGCCCGTCAGGCAACAGCTTGGCGGTTGGCGCGTTGCTGTGGCCTCGCGGAGAGATTTCCATGACCTATCTGACCCGGGCGGTGTTCGCCTTCGCCAGCCTGCTGCTGTTGCTGGCGGCCATGGCCCTGATCGGGTTCGGGGTGAAGGAGGCGCTGCACGGCATCGGCTCGCCCGACAAGTCCGGCGCCGACGCGGTTCTGGACGTGCTGGGCTATGTCATCGTCGCCATCGCCGTCTTCGACGTGGCCAAATACATCTTCGAGGACGAGGTCCGGCGCGGCAACGAAAAGCGCAGCGCCGCCGAGGCCCGGCGCAGCCTGACCAAGTTCCTGTCGACCATCGTCATCGCCCTGTTCCTGGAAGCGCTAGTCGTGGTGTTCAAGACGGCGCGAGAGGACGTGGCGCAGCTGCTCTATCCCACCGCCCTGCTGATCGCCTCGGTGCTGGTGCTGGTGGGCTTGGGCGTCTTCCAGCGCCTGTCGGCCACGGTCGAGGAAAAGGTCGGCGAGGACGACGAGGCCGAGGACCGCAAGGACAAGGTCAGGCGAAAGGCCGCGCCCTAGCCTTTGCTCGGCAGGAAGGGCGAGAAGGTGATGACGGTGAAGGTGTCGCGCACGTGCGGCCGCGTCTGGACCTGTTTCGTCACGAAGGTGCCGATGTCGGCGTCGCGCGGCAGGTTGAACTTGGCCAGCAGGTCGTGCTGACCCGAGGTGGAATACACCTCCGAGACGTTCTCGACATTGTCCACGATATCGGCCGCCACGTCGTTGGCGTAGCCCAGCTCGCATTTGATGAAGACGAAGATGGCGGTCATCATGGCGGATCAGTCCTCTGGTTCGAGGGCGCTTCTAGCGGACGAAGACGTGACGGGTAAGCCGCAAGACACAGACGCCGTGCTGGAGGCGCAATACAACAACCGCGCCCTGGTCCCCGACCATCCCGCCGTGATGGCGCGCTGGAAGGGGGAATCGGAGGCCGCCCGCGCCGCCCATCCGCCCCAGGTCCTGAAATACGGCCCGGGCGAGCGCGAGCGGATCGACTGGTTCGACGCCGGGGATGGCGCGCCGGTCGTGGTCTTCCTGCACGGCGGATACTGGCAGGCGCTGGATGCGGGCTGGTTCAGCTTCGTGGCTCCACCCCTGCTGGCCCACGGCGTCAGCGTCGCCATCCCGACCTATGACCTGGCGCCCAGCGTACGGCTGGGCCGGATCGTCGATCAGGCGCGGGCGGCGGTCGATCTGATCCGCGACCGCACCGGCGCCGCGCCCGTCGTCAGCGGCCACTCGGCGGGCGGGCATATGGCAGCCTGCCTGCTGGCGGACGGACGGGCCTCGGCGGCGGTCGCCCTCTCCGGCGTGTTCGATCTGGAGCCGCTGATCCCCACCTCGCTCAACGTCGCCCTCGAGCTGAATACGGCCGAGGCTGAGGCCCTGTCGCCGATCCGCTGGCCGGCGCCCGCCGGCGCGGTTCTGGACTGCGTTGTCGGCGGTTCGGAAAGCGAGGCCTTCGTGGATCAAAGCCGCGCTATGGCCTCACGCTGGGGCGACGCCGGAGCGAGGACACGCTTCGAGGCTCTGGCCGACCTGAACCATTTCACGGTTCTGGATCCGCTTTTTGATGCCGAGAGCGCCCTGGTCAGGCGTCTGGCCGACTTGGCCCATCGACGCTGAGCGTCAATCAGACCCGGCGGCGAAAAATAGAGTCTAATTCGTCCAATTCGTCTGAAATCCCCCACTCCCCTCCCTGACAGATGGACTTGAGCGGCGAGGCTTCAAGAGGGGCGATCGGCGCGCCAGATGAAGACGAAGTTGCGGTGTTCGGCCCAGGTTTGACCTTCGACATGGTCGCCCGCCAGGCAGGCCGCCGTATGATAGGGGCCTGCGCCGTCGGTGGTGCGGAACGAGACGCACAGCCGGCCGTGCTGGCGCTTCCATCGGCCCGCCTCAATGCGGCTGTTGTAGAAGTCGCCCGTCACGACGCCATCGGGTTGAAGCGTCAGGTTCATGGGCTGGCGATAGGGCTGGGCCGGATCGGTCGCCAAATCGACGGACCAGGCCCCGTCCATGTCGGCGGCGGGCGGCGGATCCTGGACGGTCAGAAGGGCGACGACGGCGAGGGCGGCGAACATCCTGCTTCTCCCACAGGCGATTGACCGAACGACGGTCCGCCTTTCGCCACATGCCGTCAAGAGAACGTCCGCGCTAACGCGGTTTGACTTGACCTTGCGTCCGCGACAGCGGAGGTCGGACGCGAACCTATCGCAGAGGAACCCGTCCATGGCCCATGATCGCGTCAGCGTGCTTCAGGCGCTTCAGACCCAGGGCGTGTGCCCGGTCTTCTATCACCCCGATGCCGAGGTCAGCCTGAACGTCATACGCGCTTGCGCGCGCGGCGGGGCGCCGGTGGTCGAGTTCACCAATCGCGGCGACTTCGCCTGCGACCTGTTCGGCGAGATCAATCGCGAACTGATCAAGACCGACCCCAACGTCGTCCTGGGCATCGGTTCGGTCGTCGATGCAGGCACGGCCTCGCTTTATCTGAACCGGGGCGCGCGGTTCGTGGTCAGCCCCTGCCTGATCCCCGACGTGGCCAAGGTCTGCAACCGTCGCATGGTCGCCTATTTCCCCGGCTGCGGGTCCGTCACCGACATCGGCGAGGCGCACGAACTGGGCTGCGACATCGTCAAACTGTTCCCCGGCTCGTCGGTCGGCGGCCCGGACTTCGTCAAGGCGGTGAAGGGCCCGATGCCCTGGGTCAAGATCATGCCCACCGGCGGCGTCGATCCGGACGAGGCGTCGATCGCCAAATGGTTCGGCGCGGGCATCGTCGCGGCGGGCATGGGCTCCAAGCTGGTGACCGATGACGCCGTGAAGTCGGGCAACTGGGCCGCCATCGAGGCGTCGGTGCGCTCGGCGGTGAACGCCGTCGCCGCTTTCCGCGCGTCCAGGAAGGGCTGAGCGCCCAAGCGCCGTCAGCGGGGCGCGCGGTCGTCCGGCTGACGGTGATCCGGCCCGTGGGCCGCGGCGCGACGAGCATTGCCCTTACGCTGAAGAATCGGGGCCAAAGCCTTGCGCTCCTCGGGCGTTAGCGTCGCCAGCACGGCGACCGCGCCGCTTTCCAGGCGCGTGCGGCCCCGCATCTCGGCGGCTCTGGACTGTTCCAGCAGGCTTTCGACCCGGGTCGCGTCCAGGGTCGGCTGACCGGCGATGTCGATGGCCTCGCGCCGGGCGGCGCGGGCCGCCTCGAAATCAGGACGCGCCGCCAGGGCCGATTCTCGCAGCGCGGTGCGCACGCGCTGGCGCACAGCCGGATCCAGATCGGCGAGAACCTCGGCCAACGGTCCCTCGCGGCCCGGACGGCGTTGATCCTCGATCCGGCGTTCGATCCGGTCGCGATTGACGACATAGGTGACCCCGCCCGCCGCGGCGAACAAGTTCAGGGCCACCGAGACGGCCAGGGCGATCTTCAGGCTCTTGGACGTCATCCCAGCAATTCCGTGTCATCCACGCCCGTCAGCGAGGATTGGTAAAGCACCGCATCGGCGCGCGCGTCGGCGGTCAGATGCGTCGTCAGGCCCACGCCGGCGACCACGCCCGCACAGGCCGCAGCGGCCCAACCGGCGCCGAGGTACCAGATCGCCTTGCCCAGACGGCTTTTCGCCCGGGGCGCCGCCGCAAGGATGCGCGCGGTCAGGGCGGCGGACGGGACAGGTCTGGGCGCGGCGTCGAGCAGAGCGTCCAGCGCGGCCGCCTCGTCCAGCACCGCCTTCAGCGACGGATCGGCGGCGATCAGGCTTTCGGCGAAGGCGCGCTCGGACGCGGGCCACCGACGCAGGTCGGCGCCATAGGCGTCCGCCAGTTCGTGCAACCGTTCCGCCTTCATCGTCCGTCTCCTTTAATCGCCCCCGGACCGATGTCCGAAAGGGCCAGACGCAATGCGCGACGACCGCGCGACAACAAACTCTCCAGCGCCTCGACGCTGATCTCCATCAGGGCCGCCGCATCGATATTCGACAGCTCCTGATAATGGCACAGGACGATGGCCTCGCGCTGTCGGTCCGGCAGCCGTTTCAGGGCCGCCGTGACCCGTGCGCCCGTCTTGGCCGCCAGCAGACCGCGATCCGGCGCCGGGCCTTCGTCGGGACGATCCGGCGGCGTGTCGGTCGGGATTTCGCGCCGACGCCTCAGCCGATCGTAACAGAGGTTCAGCGCGACCCGGTGCAGCCAGGTGTCGAACCGGGCCTTGCCGGGCATCCATTTGGGCGCCTGACGCCAGGCCTTCAGCATCGTCTCCTGGGCCACGTCTTCGGCCTCGACCGCATCGCCCAACATGCGCTGGGCCAGCGACAGGATGCGCGGCAGCTTGCGCGAGACGAGCGTCTGCGCCGCCGCCGGGTCGCCCTGCCCAACGCGTCGCACCAGATCCTCGTCGGGGTCGACGATCGCGACCAAACCTGCCTCTTCCGCTACTGACGAAAGGGACCGGTGCGTTCACGACGGCCGACCCCGACACCGTCTTACTCCGAAGCCGGGACGGGGGAAGCGGGTTGTTGTACCGGACGCTGCGCCTGGCGGGCCGCGCGGCGTTCCTGCCGTTGCTCACGCTGCGCGGACATGGCCGCCCGGAGCTCGTCGGCGGAGATCACGCCGTCGCGGTCAGCGTCCATCTTGTCGAACCGCTCGCCCAGCTTGGCGGAGGCTTCGGCGATCACCACCGGCCCGCGTTCGCGTCCTTGCCCGCATATGGCGCGATGCGCGCCGCCGCGACGGCCCTCACGATGACCGGCGCGTTCAGCGCGCGGACCGCGATCCGGGCGTGCGGCATGGCCGGCGTCGAACTCGGTCCGGCTGATGGAGCCGTCGCTGTTCGCATCCAGCTTGGCGAAGCGGTCGCCCGCCCGTTCGGCGCGACGGGCCTGCATGGCGGCGGCGCGTTCCTCGGGGCTGACCACGCCGTCACGGTTGGTGTCCAGCGCGGTGAGACGCGCGATGCGCGCATCGACGAACTCGGCGCGGGTGATCTGGCGGTTCGGATCCGCACGCGCATGATGCGGCGCAGGCGCGCCGACGACGGGAGCCGGCGGAACCTGGGCGTTCGCGGCGCCGGCGGCGGCGGCCAGAGCGATGACGCCCAGGCCGGTCAGAAAGGTCTTTCTCATCTCGATCATCTCCACGGGCGCGTCTGGCGCCCTTTGACATTGCCCTGTCAGGAGATTGAACGCAGCGTCGCGGATTCTCCGTCGCGGCCTGCTGGAACCGCCCGCTCGAAGGCCTTTCGGGCCCGCGCGCGCAGGTCCGTCAGCTCGGTCTTCAGCGTGTCGAAGTCCGGCGCGCCGGCGGCCTCGGCCAGGCGCAGCTGGAAGACGCCGGGTTCGCCCTCCGGATCGACCCGCCCCTCGAAGGCGGCGGCCAGAAGATGGGCCAGGCGCTGCTGCACGCGCCAGGCCTCGGCCAGGACCGGGTCGTCGTGCAGGGCCTCAAGCGTCGAGAGGGTCAAGGGCTCGCCGATGGCGGCGGCCTGAAGCTGGCGGAACTGGGCGGCGAACTCGGCGTCCACCTGCCCCCCCGGCGACAGCTTCAGATCCCAGAAGCCGTGCGGGCGACGCTCGCGATCCATAAGGCTGCGCATCTTTCGGACATCGGCGGCGATATCGACGCCGGGACGCGGGCGCCGCAGGGCGGCCTCGATGGCGGCCGAAACCTGGGCGCCGAACTTGGGATCGCTGGCCCAGACCACGCGGGCGCGGGTCAGAACCATGAACTCCCAGGTCTCCGCCTCCTTGGCGTAATAGGCGTCGAACGCCTTCAGCCGCACCGAAACCGGCCCCTTGGAGCCGGTGGGGCGCAGGCGCATGTCCACCTCATAGAGGCCGCCTTCCGCCGTATGCGCCGACAGGGCCGCAATCAGCCGCTGGGTGAAGCGGGCGTAGAAGACGTCGGCGGTCCAGCCCTTGATCTCGGAGGTCGCCTCGGGCGGTGCCTCGTACAGGGTCATCAGATCGAGATCCGATCCGGCCGTCATCTCGCGCGAACCGGCCTTGCCCAAGGCGACCACCGCCACCGCGCCGGGGAAGGCGCCGCCCAGCCGTTCGGTCTCGGCCAGGGCGGCGGGCGACAGGGTGCGCATGGCGGCGTCGGCCGGGGCGGCGTAGGCGCGGCCCGCCGCCTCTGCCCCCGCCCGACCGGTCAGGGCGTGGATGCCGATGCGGAACATCTGCTCGCGATGCAGGCGGCGCACGGCGTTCATGGCCCCCTCGAAATCCTCGGTCTCGCCAGCCTCGCGCAGCATCTGTTCGGTTAGGCCGGTCTCTTCGGACAGATCGACCAGGAAGCGGGCGTCCAGCACGCCGTCCAGCGCCGCCGGTTGCCGGCCGAGGGTCCGGGCGAGACGCGGTGCGAAGGCCATGACGCCCAGCACCATCTCGAACAGTTTGGGCTGGTTCAGGAACAGGGCCTGGACCTGCACGCCCGCCGCTAGGCCGGAGAAGAAGACGGCGAAACGCCGGAACGCCTCGTCCGGCGCACCGGATCGGGCCAGGGCCTCCAGCAGGCGCGGCGCCAGGCGGGTGAACAGTTCGCGGCCCCGCGCCGTGCGTGTCGCCGGGATCCGGCCGTGGTGCCAGCTGCGGATTGTGTCGGCGACCGACGGCGCCTCGGAAAAGCCCATGCGACGCAGGGTTTCCAGCGTCTCGGGATCGTTCTCGACCCCGGTGAAGACCAGGCTGCCGTAGCTGGAGTCCAGATCTTCGCCGCCCTCGAACAGTTCGCCATAGCGGGCGTTGACCCGCGCCAGGAGGGCCTCGACCCGGGCGTCGAAGGCGGCCAGGTCGTTCGAACCGGCCCCCGCCCCAGCCAGCGCGGCGACGGCGGCGCGGCGCTCGCCGTCCTCGGGTAGGCGATGGGTCTGCTCGTCGTCGAGCATCTGCACGCGGTGCTCCAGACCGCGCAGCTCGACATAGGCGGCCGACAGTTCCTCGCAGACCGCCTGGGGCACATGGCGCGCGTCGGCCAGGGCCTTCAACGCCTCCAGCGTGCGCTGTTTGCGCAAAGCCGGATCGCGGCCGCCCAGGATCAGCTGCTGGGTCTGGGCGTAGAATTCGATCTCGCGGATTCCGCCGCGACCCAGCTTCAGATTGGCCCCGGCGGCATGCAGTCCCTCGCCCGTCTTGTGGACATGGATCTGTTTCTTGATCGACTGGATGTCGAGCACGGCCGCGTAGTCCAGGCTGCGCCGCCAGATGAAAGGGATCATGGCCTTCAGGAACCGGCCTGCCGCGCGCATGTCGCCCAGGACCGGCCGCGCCTTGATGAATGCCGCCCGCTCCCAGTTCTGGCCGACACTTTCATAGTAGGCCAAGGCCATCGGCCCTGCGACGACCGGCGGGGTCGAGGACGGGTCGGGCCGCAGCCGCAGATCGACGCGGAAAACATAGCCGTCGCCCGTCCGCTCGGTCAGCAGGGTGGCGATCCCCTTGCCGACGCGATTGGCGAAGTCCTGCATCTCCTCGCCCTCGCGCAGGGCCAGGCCCATCAGGCGCGGCTCGAAGAAGAGGGAGATGTCGATGTCGGACGAATAGTTCAGTTCGTTGGCGCCATGTTTGCCCATGGCCAGGCCGAACAGGCCGGGAATGGGTCCGCGCGGATCGCCGGGCGGCGAGATCAACCGGCCGCGCGCCCTCTGTTCGGCGGCGACCGCGCGCAGCGCGGCGCGGCATGAGGCATCAGCGAACCGGGACAGGGCGTCGGTGACCTGCTCCAGATCCCACACCCCGCCCAGATCGGCCAAGGCGGTCAGCAGGTGCAGGTCGGCCTTCAGCACGCGCAGCGGGGCGCGCACTGCGTCCGGCTCGGCGTCCAGCGCGTCCGTGTCGCTAATGATCCGCTCCAGCGCCTCGACCGGGTCGGCTTCCAGCAGGCTTCGCAGATGGGCGGGGCGACGCCGCATCAGACCGGCGAGATAGGGCGAAGCGCCGGCGACGGGCGCCAGGGCGGGCCAGGCGGCGTCCAGAGCATCGCGCCAGCCGTCGGCGTCGGCGGCTTGGATCAGGGTTTCGTGCAGGCGGTCGGCGGCGGCGATGTTTGTGACCGGACCGGCGGGCGTGAGGCTGTAGGCCAGCGGGATCGAGGTTTCTGGATGGGCCATCACATCATCCGCTCATCCCGGTCGAGGCCGGCGGCAGCACCAGCGCCACCCGCAACCCAGGTCCGAAGTCGCCATAGGCGCCTGGACCCTCGTCCAGCACCACCCGACCCCCATGCGCCTCGGCGACGGCGGTGACCAACGAAAGCCCCAGGCCCGATCCGGGTTCGGTGCGGCTGTTGTCAAGGCGCACGAACCGCTGGACCACCCGCTCGCGGTCCTCTTCCGGCACGCCCGGCCCGGTGTCGGTGACGGAATATTCGATCTCTCCCGACGAGCGCCGGCGCGCGCGCAGCTTAACCGCCCCGCCGGCGGGGGTGTATTTGATGGCGTTGTCGATCAGATTGGCCAGGGCCTGGGCCAGGAAGGGCTGGTTGCCTTCGATCATCAGGCCGCGCTCGACTTCAGAAGAAAAGTCGATGTCCTTGTCCTCGGCCGCCGGCTCGTAAAGCTCGGCCATGTCGGCGGCCAGATCGGCGGCGTCCATCACCTTTGGATCCGGCGCCCCGCCCGCTTGCAACCGCGCGATGGCCAGGACGGTGTTGAACGTCTTCAGCAGATGGTCCGCCTCGTCCAGGGCGATGCCCAGGGCGTCCACCCCGTCGATCTTGCCGGCTTCGGCGTCGATCAGGGCCACCTCCAGCTTGGCCCGCATCCGTGTCAGGGGCGAGCGCAGGTCGTGGGCGATGGCGTCACCGGCGTGGCGGATCGAGGCCATGGACGCCTCCAGCCGATCCAGCATGGTGTTCAGCCCCTGGCCCAGTTCGTCCAGTTCGTCGCCGGTGTGGCGCACGGGCGCACGGACCTTGAGATCGCCGTCCTGCACCGACTGCACCACGCGGTTCAGCCCGGCCATGGCGTTTTCGACCCGCCGGCTGATGTAGAGACCGCCCGCCAGGCCCAGCAGCATGACCAGAGCCATGGCGCCCCACAGGGCTTGGGTCAGCCGCGCCAGATAGGCCTCGATGTCGCCGATGTCCTGACCGACGAACAAATGTTCGCCGCCGGCCAGGGTGGTGATCACCCCGATGGAGCGACGCCGCTGGACCTTACCCTGGGCGTCCGTGTCGGTCAGGCGGAAGGTCTCCCAGTCGCTGGCGCCGGCCGGCAGGCTGAGGTCGATGTCGATCGGGGATTCGGTGATGTTGCCGGTGATCGTCTTTCCGGCCTTGTCGGTCAGCAGATACAGATACGGCCCGCCGCGGATGGAGCGTTCGACCAAGGCCTGGTTCAGGGCGTCGATGCCGCGCGTACGGTGGATCGCCGTCAGGGCGCCCAGCTCGATCTCCACATCCGCCTTGGCCCGGCCTTGAGCCTCCGACGCCGAGGCGAAATAGACATAGGCCAGGATCGCCCCCGCCGCCGCCACGAACAGCGCCAGGAACAGCAGCGTCAGCCGGAAGGGTGTGCGGCGAAGGAGGGAGGGAAGACGCATGGGGTTTAGGGGTGATTTGTGATTGGTGAGTCGTGACTGGCTAGAGAGGGTGCAGACGAAAAGGGGCATGAGAGCCCAAGCCTCGCGCCAGACACTCGCTCGTCACCATTCACCACTCACGATTCACATTAGGCCTCCAACCGATACCCGGCCCCGCGCACGGTCTGCAGCATGGCGCGGTCGAAGCCCTTGTCGATCTTGGAGCGCAGGCGGCTGATGTGGACGTCGATGACGTTGGTCTGAGGGTCGAAATGGTATTCCCAGACCTTCTCCAGCAGCATGGTGCGGGTCACCGACTGGCCGGCGTGGCGCATCAGGAACTCCAGCAGTTGGAACTCGCGTGGCTGAAGATCGATCTCGGTCGTGCCGCGATGCACCGTGCGGCCGATCAGGTTCATTTCCAGATCGCCGACCTTGAGCACGGTCTGCACCCCGCCGGTCTCGCGACGACGCGCCAACGCCTCGACCCGCGCGATCAGTTCGGCGAAGGCGTAGGGCTTGACCAGATAGTCGTCGGCGCCGGCCTTCAGCCCCGTGACCCGATCCTCGACCTCGCCTAGGGCCGAAAGGAACAGGACCGGGGTCTGATCGCCGCCCTTGCGCACCGTCTCGACCATGCCGACGCCGTCCAGGCGCGGCATCATCCGGTCCACCACGTAGACGTCGTAGCCGCCTTTTTGCGATTCCAGCAGGCCAAAGGCGCCATCCACGGCGTGGGTGACCTCATGTCCGGCTTCGGACAGGCCCCGCACCATGGCGGTCGCCGCCTCGGCGTCATCCTCGACCACCAGAATCCGCATCGAAACCCCTCCCGGAATCAAAATCGCCGCCGATGGTAGCGCATCGGCGGCGATTGACGAGTTAAGGCTTGGTCAGAATGCCGATCATTCGCCGGCGGCGAACTTCAACGGCACCGGGCTGGTGCCCTGCGGCGTGCGCACGAACAGCAGGATGCTGGGACGACCCGCCTGTTTGGCCGCCGCCACCGCTGCGCGCAGATCGGCGGCGGACGTGATGTTGCGATCATTGGCGCGGGTGATGACGAAGCCCGGCTGGAAGCCGAGGCGCGCCGCAGCCGAACCCTGTTCGACGTTGGTGATCACGACGCCGTTGACGCTGGCCGGCAGGCTGAAGCGCGAACGCGCGGCCGGCGTGATCGCGGTGACGGCGAGTCCTTCGATCGTGTCGCCCTGACCAGGCTGGCTCTGCCCCGGATTGGCGCTTCCGCCCTCTTCCGACGCAGCGAGCTCCTCTTCCGAAGGACGGGTGCCTGAGCGCACGTTCAGGGTCTGGCGACGACCGTCACGAATCACTTCCAGGCGAATGGTGTCGCCCGGCTTGGCCGCGCCGACCCGACGGGTGGCTTCCTGGCTGTTCGCCACCGCCTGGCCGTTCACGCCGACCAGAAGGTCTCCGACCTGGACGCCGGCGCGCGAGGCCGGGCCGTCCTCGGTCACGCTTTCGATCAGAGCGCCCTTGAAATCCTTGGGCTGGCCCAAGGCTTCCCAACCGTCGGGGCTGAGGGTGCGAAGACCCAGGCCCACATAGCCGCGCTCGATCGACTGACCGCGCATCAGGCGTTCGGTGATCGTCTTGGCGGTGTCCGCCGGAATGGCGAAGCCGATACCGACCGAGCCGCCCGTGGGCGAATAGATGGCCGAGTTCACGCCGATGACGCGGCCATGAATATCGAAGGTCGGGCCGCCCGAGTTGCCCCGGTTGATGGCGGCGTCGATCTGGATGTAGTCGTTGTAGCCCGACGGATCGATGTCGCGGGCTTTGGCCGAGACGATGCCCGCCGTGGCGGTGCCGCCCAGGCCGAAGGGGTTGCCGATGGCGATGACCCAGTCGCCCACGCGCGGCTCAGCCGTCTCTTCGAAGCTGACGTATTTGAAGTCGTTGCCCTCGACCTTGATCACCGCCAGGTCGGTGCCGGGATCGCGGCCGATCAGGCGGGCCGGCAGCTCGCGACCGTCCGACATCTTGACCTTGATCTCGGTCGCGTCGGCGACGACATGGTTGTTGGTGACGATGAAGCCGTCCTGCGAGATGAAGAAGCCCGAACCGGCGCCCTGGGTCGTCTGCGGCTCATCATTCCCCTGACCGCCATGGCCTTGGGGCGGCACGAACTGGAACGGCAGGCCGGGGATCTGGAAGGCGCCGCCCTGGGGCTGGTCCACCTTGACCGTCACGTCGATCTGAACGACGGCGGGCGAGACCTGGTCGAAGATGGTGGCGAAGCTGCTGGGCGCGCCCGGCGGGGGCGTGAAGGCGTCGCCGTTGGCCGGGACCGGGGTGATCCGGTTCACCGCCTGCGGTTCCGCGTGCGCGCCGGGCCAGTTGATGACGCCGCCGGCGGTCGCCGCCGCCGCCAGGGTCAGGCCGGCCGCGGCCCCGAGAATGAACTCCTTGCGCTTCAGCATCGTGGTCCTTGCGATCCTCTTGTCCAGCGCCAGACGGGCGCCGGTTTCGCGATTGATATAGGCCGAACCGGCTTTGCGCCAATCCCGACCGCCGATCGTTGATCTCGACTAGCGCCCGTCGTGAGGCGAGGTTGCGTCAGGATCGCGGCGAAGCTTCTCATTTCGTAGAACTTCGTCCAGCCGGCGTTCTTCTTCTGGCGTGAGGGGGACGGCCTCAACCGGACGACGGCGTGCGCGCAGGGCCAGAACGGCGGCGGCCAGCAGCAACAGGGCGA
>NZ_DLTK01000053.1:0-271 GCF_002500885.1 Brevundimonas sp. UBA7838 | reverse complement strand
CGGCCAGCAGCAACAGGGCGAACGGGCCGAACCACAGCAGCCAGGTCCCCGCCCGGACCGGCGGGGTGAAGAGCACATAGTCTCCGAAGCGTCGCACCAGATCGTCGCGCACGGCCTGATCCGAGGCGCCGGCCGCGATCTCCTCGCGGATCAGGCGGCGCATGTCGCCGGCGACGCCCGCCGGGCTGTCGGCGATGGCCTCGTGCTGGCAGACGACGCAGCGCACGTCCTTGAACAGGGCCTGGGCGCGGGCCTCCTGGGTCGCATCGGC
>NZ_DLTK01000046.1:0-3041 GCF_002500885.1 Brevundimonas sp. UBA7838 | reverse complement strand
GCCGGCGTGGTCGAGGCGCGCGCGGCGGCTCCCGTCGCCTTCAGGTCCACGACATAACGATAATGGCTGACGCCGTCGCCGGGCGGCAGCAGGAAGCGCCGTTCGATCTCGCTGCCGCGCGCCAGTTCCAGCTGAACACGTGACGAACCGCCAGACGAAGTGACCTCATAGGAGCGCACCAGACCGGAACCGCCACCGTTCAGACCACGCCCTGGCGCAACACCGCTGAGGGCCAGCACCACCCGGCCTTCGCCGCCCGCGTCGATGACGCGTCCTTGCGCCGTCTTGTCCAGATCGATGACGACGCGGGTCCGATCGCCATCGGCGCCGAAGCGCACCGCCAGCACATCGCCCTGCGCGCCCCAGGCGAAACCGCGCGTTGCGGACAGACCGACCATGCAGATGACCACGAAGGCCAGGGCGGTCATCGCCCACTCCTTCGCGCCCCAGCGCATCAGACCTGTCAAAACGCGACCGCTCATCTGCGTCGGCGAACCCGGTTTAAGCCTACTTGAACCTCATCATGACAGAGGCTCGTATTCAGGGGGTTAAGGCGAGCGCCTTTTAATTCTCCCGTTGCATGACTATGCTGTGACCGCTCGCGAACCGATCGCGCCGATTTCGCCTCTGCGAATCTTGGCGCGCCCTCCTCGCGGCGTTGACTTTCACCAATCCTAGAACCACCCCGGCCTGGCCGATGGTTCGAAGAGCGGACCAGGGACGCGGCCTTCCCAAGGGATTGGCGCGCCCGGTTCAGGACCGACGACTTAATGGGCCTTTCCGCCTGCGTTCCCCAACGGCTTGATCAAGCCTTCTTCGCCGTTCTCGGCGAGGGGATGTCGCGCGCGCCGGCCCTCACCTTCATTCGGCGAGCCGCCATGACCCTGTCCGGAGATCCGGGACGGTCGGCCTGCGCGCGCCAGAGAGAGACTTTCCATGTCAAAGACAATGCTGATCGATGCGGCGCATCCCGAGGAGACCCGGGTCGCCATCGTGGACGGGCGCAAGATTGAGGAATTCGATTTCGAATCCCGTGCGAAGCGCCAGCTTCGCGGCAACATCTACCTCGCCAAGGTCACCCGCGTAGAGCCCAGCCTGCAGGCCGCCTTCATTGAATACGGCGGCAATCGCCACGGCTTCCTCGCCTTCAACGAAATCCACCCCGACTACTACCAGATTCCCGTCGCCGACCGCGAAGCCATCATGGCCGAGGCGCATGACGATGAGGACGAGGACGATCTCGACCGCGAATCGACCGGCGACGACGTCGATCCCGAATCGGCCTTGGCCGATGAAGAGCGGCTGAAGCGACGCCTGATGCGTCGCTACAAGATCCAGGACGTCATCAAGCGCCGCCAGATCCTCCTGGTCCAGGTCGTCAAGGACGAACGCGGCGCCAAGGGCGCGGCCCTGACCACCTGGCTGTCGCTGGCCGGCCGCTACTGCGTCCTGATGCCCAACACAGGCAAGGGCGGCGGCATCAGCCGCAAGATCACCAACACCTCGGACCGTCGCCGCCTGAAGAGCGCCGTCTCGGCCCTGGAAGTGCCCAAGGGCATGGGCCTGATCATCCGCACGGCGGGCGCCAAGCGCACCAAGGCCGAGATCAAGCGCGACTATCAATATCTGCTGCGCCTGTGGGAGACGATCCGCGAAACCACCCTCGCCTCTCACGCCCCCTCGGTGATCTACGAGGAAGAGAACCTGGTCCGCCGCGCCGTGCGCGACATGTTCGACAAGGACTTCGACGGCATCCAGGTCGAGGGCGTCGAGGGCTTCAAGGAAGCGCGCGACTTCATGCGCGTGCTGATGCCGGCCCAGGCCAAGAAGGTTCACCTGTATCGCGGCTCGCGACCCTTGTTCGCGGCCAACGGCATCGAGGAACTGCTGACGCAGATCCATCAGCCGGTCGTGCCGCTGAAGTCCGGCGGCTATCTGGTGATCAACCAGACCGAGGCCCTGGTGGCCATCGACGTCAACTCGGGCCGCGCCACCAAGGAACGCAACGTCGAGCAGACGGCGTTCAAGACCAATATGGAAGCGGCCGAGGAAGCCGCCCGCCAGCTGCGCCTGCGAGTCATTCCGCGGCAGATCGGGCACACCGCCTACACTGTCGGCATGAGCCGTTCCCACCACACTGAAACCCATCGCTCCGAGCGCGTCGGCTGGCTGCGCGCTGCCGTACTGGGGGCCAATGACGGCATCGTCTCGGTCGCCGGGCTGGTGGTTGGCGTGGCCGCCAGCGGTGCCAGCCCGTCGGCCATCCTGGCCACCGGCGTGGCCGGCACCGTGGCCGGTGCCATGTCGATGGCCGCCGGCGAATATGTCTCGGTGATGTCACAGGCCGATGCCGAACACGCCGACCTCGCGCTGGAGCAGCGCGAACTGCACGAAGACCCGCACAGCGAGCTGCAGGAACTGGCCGGCATCTACCGGCGGCGCGGGCTCAGCCCCGAACTTGCCCAACAGGTGGCCGAACAGCTCACTGCCCATGATGCGCTGGCCGCCCATGCCCGCGACGAGCTGGGCATCACCGAGGAACTGCGCGCGCGGCCACTGCAGGCCGCATTGGCCTCGGCCAGCGCATTCACCGTGGGCGCTGCCTTGCCGGTCCTCACCGCCCTGCTTGCGCCGGCCGCGCGGGTGGCCGCCACAACCACCGCCGCCACCCTGGTTGGGCTGTGCATCACNNCCAGCTGCGCCTGCGCGACCTCGCCGGCCTGGTCGTCATTGACTTCATCGACATGGATGAGGGCAAGAACAACCGCGCCGTCGAGCGCGTGCTGAAGGAGGCCCTGTCCTCCGACCGCGCCCGCATCCAGATGGGCCGCATCTCGCCCTTCGGCCTGATGGAGATCAGCCGCCAGCGTCGTCGTCTGGGCGTGATCGAGGGTGCGACCGAAGCCTGCCCGCACTGCCAAGGCACGGGCCGCATTCGCTCGGCCGAATCCGCGGCTCTGATGACCTTGCGCGCGGTCGACATCGAGGCCGGCAAGAACGGGGCGGGCGTCGTGGTGCTGAAGGTTTGCACCGCCGTCGGC
>NZ_DLTK01000067.1:956-6396 GCF_002500885.1 Brevundimonas sp. UBA7838 | reverse complement strand
GGTCGCCTCGGGCGTCAACGGCGGCGTCATCGCCCTCGACGGCAAGGGCGAGACCAACCTGGCCAAGCCGACCGCCGACGGTGTGCGCGAACCGCTCAACCGCCGCGCGACCATCGACATCAACTTCTAAGGCTTTCGGAGCCGACCGGTTCGTCCGGGTCGGCTTCGAGCTTCGAAGTCGTCGAAAGACAGAACGCCGCTTCCAAAAGGAGGCGGCGTTTTTCTTTGCGCCGTCTCACCCTCTGCGTGATGCGTCCACGCAGCCAAAAAGGCGGCGCCTTGCGACGCCGCCCCCAAGTATTCTGACTTAAGGCCTGATCAGCCGGTGAACGGGCGGATCAGGATTTCGACGCGGCGGTTCTGCGCCTTGCCTTCGGCAGTGGCGTTCGAGGCCACCGGGTTACGCGAGCTATTACCGGCGACATAGAGGCGCTGCGCGATCACGCCGCGACGCACCAGTTCAGAGGCGACGCTGCTCGCGCGGCGCTCAGACAGAGGCTGATTGATCGCGTCGCCGCCCGACGAATCGGTGTGACCGATCACGTCCACGGTCGACTGGTCATACTGTTGCAGAACGCGGGCGACGTCATCCAGCACCGGCAGGAAGCGCGGATCGATGGAGGACTGGTTTGTGGCGAAGGTCACGTCCGACGGCATGCGCAACACAAGCAGATCGCCCTGACGCGCCACACCGACGCCGGAGCCGGACAGTTCGGCCTCCATCGCACGCTGCTGGCGATCCATATACTGGCCAACGGCCGCGCCGCCCAAGGCGCCGATGCCCGCGCCGATCAGAGCGTTCTTGCGGCCCTGTTCGCCGTTCGAGGTGTTGGTCAGATAGCCGAGAACCGCGCCACCCAGAGCACCGGCGATGGCCCCGGTTCCGGTATCGTTGCGAACCGGACCCGAACGATAGGGGTCGGTGGTGGTGCAGGCGGCGGCCCCCAGCAGGGCGGCGATGGAAACGCTGGCGACGATAAACTTGGCGCGCATGGAATGGTCCTTTTCTTTTGAGCGATCTGGCGCGGAAACGTGCGCTTACTGTGAAGGTTCCAATCTGTACGGCGCATGAATGCCCGCCACGTCCGCGCTCGCCATGGCCCTGACAAGGCCGCCGATTAGGCGTATGGGAACCGCCGCACATCCCCAGATCGAGGACGACGCCGTGAGCGTGACCCAGACGGACCACACGACAGACCGCGCCATTCAGCCGGTTTCGATGACGCAGTACGACGCCGATTTTCAGGCGTTCAGCAACGCACTGGGTGCGTCCTTCTCGCGCTATGGCTTCGCTGTGGTCGCCGACCATGGTCTGGACGAGGCGCGCATCACCGCGGCCATCGACGACGCCAAGGCCTTCTTCGCCCTGCCGGAAGAGGTGAAGCGTCAATACCATCAGCCCGGTACGGGGGGCGCGCGCGGCCTGACACCGTTCGGGGTCGAGGCGGCCAAGGACGCCAAGACGGTCGATCTGAAGGAGTTCTGGCACGTCGGTCGGGAACTGCCCGAAGGCCACCCCTATCGCCGCTATATGCGCGACGACGTCTGGCCGACCGAAGTCGAGGGCTTCCGCGAGCACCTGTATGGCATGTTCGAGGACCTGGATGCTTTGGGCGCCAAGATCCTGCGCGCCATCGCCCGCTACCTGAAGCTGGGCGACGACTTCTTCGCGGACAAGGTGGAGATGGGTAACAGCGTCCTGCGCATGCTTCATTACCCGCCGGTTCCGGCAGATGCGCCGGGCGTGCGCGCCGGGGCGCACGAAGACATCAATGTCATCACCCTGCTGCTCGGCGCCGAAGAGGCTGGTCTGCAGCTGAAGGACAAGGACGGCAGCTGGCTCGACATCGCGCCGCCGCCCGGCGCCCTGGTCGTCAATATCGGCGACATGCTGCAGCGGCTGACCAACCACGTCCTGCCGTCTACGACCCACCGCGTGGTCAATCCGGCGCCCGAGCGTCGCGGTTTCGCCCGCTATTCGACGCCCTTCTTCCTGCACTTCAACCCTGACTTCCCGATCGAGACCCTGCCCAGCGCCATCACGCCGGACAATCCCGATCGCTATGCGGGCAAGACCATCCTGGCCGAGGATTATCTGACCGAACGCCTGCGCGAAATCCGCCTGCTCTAGGCCGTCAGCGGGAAATCCGTAGTCGGGTGATGTCGCGTCCGATGGCCTGGAAGTCGTTGGACAGGTCCGCGCCCGACTGCGGCAGGAAGGCCTTGTCCTTGTCGGTGGCGCAACTGCTCAGAATCTTGGCCGCGTCGCTGCCTGGGGTGATTGAGAATCCGACCGTGTAAACGATCACGTTTTTGTTCTTCATGTTGGTGCATAGTTTTGCGGCCTGGTCGAACGGGTCGCCGTTCGTCGCATCGCAGGCGATCTTGTCGTAGAGATTGCCAGACCCTGAGCCTGCATCGCGAGCGATCACACCGCCGCAATAGGGGGTGTTGAACTCGCCGTCCGTCATCAGGATGACGGCCTTCAGCACCTTGGTCGGCGCATAGGCGGCAGCCGGGTTCGACGACCAAAGCCCATTGAACTGGTTGGATACCGTATACCAGCCCCAAGCGAGACCAATCTGCCCGGACGTCGAGCCCGTGACGGACAGCCCATTTACGAGGCTGGTCAGGGTGCTGATGTTAGATGTCAACGGCTGGATCGTGGCTGTCGGGCAGGGGTTGCGTGGAGACGCGTAGTTTCGACCGACGTAGGCCGAACCGGGGGCCGTATCGGTATAGACCGAAGACCCCGTGCGCTCGCTGACGCAGGTCGTGTTGTCGAACACGTTCAGACGATTGTACTGCGGATCACGGAAGACGCGCTTGGCGCATCCGTCACGGCCGCATTGAACAGCGCCGCCGTTGGAATAGTCGGCGTAGGTCGCGCCCCCGACCGGCACAACGAAGGCATCCTTCGATGTGCGCTCATAAACTTCAAAGAGCCCGCTGCTGTTGTTCAGAGCCGTCATACCGTTCACGCCAGTGATCTGCACACCCTCGTCCTCAGACAAGCCGTGATTTGTGGACGAGATGGTGACGAAGCAGTCGGAGCGCATGCATTTGCGGATCTGACCGCCCGAGCTGTAGCTGCTGTAGCCGTTGCCGCTGGTAGTGTTCAGCGCGTACCAGTTCGCGCCGGATTGATATTGCAGGGACACCTTGTTGGCGTCGATCCGCACGACCTTGTAGGCGCGATTGTTGATCTGGGTCATGCCGCTGACGCCGCTGATCCAGACGTAGTCGTCGTTCGCCAGCCCGTGGCCGTTGGCGGTCACGACGCCCGGCGAAGCGCGCGTGATACCGGAGATCGACTTGGCCGCCGCCGCCGCCCATGCGGCACCGGTGATGCTGGTCGATCCGATGGATGCGCCGCGCGCGGCGTCGGCGCGAGCGCCCAGGTTCACGCCGATCGAATAGGGCACGATCGCCATACGTGAATAGTAGGGCGTCTGTTTTGCGGCCGGCTGAACGACCAGTTTGATCAGCTGGTTCGCGGCGTTCTTCAGATCGCCGATCCGGTTATTGCTGGCCATGGAGCCGGTGATGTCCAGCACCAGCGAGACCTCGATGTCCTTGGACGATCGGTTCACCTCGGAGTGGACGCTGACGGGCAAAGTGTCGTCGAGGATCTTGCCATAGGGCGGCAGGACCACATTGGCGATCAGCGTCTTCACCTGGACCTGGATGTCGGCGATGACGATTTGGTCTTTCGTCAGCTCAATCTTGACGGCGTCGTCGGCGAACGGCTCCACCGAGGCGTTGCGCAGATTGGCTCTCAGCGCCACCAGCGCGACGGTCTTCAGGTCTTTCGGATCGGTATAGGACGAGCGCGCCGCGGCCAGAGCGGCGGCGTCCAGCGCGTCTTGAACGCGGGCCTTGGCCGTCGTCACGCGGTTGATGTCGATACCGCCCAAGGTCAGCATGATCAGCGCCGGCATCACCAAGGCGAAGATCATCACGACATTGCCGCCGCGGTCCGACGACAGGCGCGACGTGAACATGCGCAGAGCCTTCACCGCCCTGCCGATCCGATTGGAAATCTTCACCATGCCCATCCCAGAAGGACGCGGACCGCCCGATTAGCGTTCAGTCTGCCATCGGGCGGTTAAGGGAATTGTGAAGGGGACGGTTAACGCCGCCGCGTGATCAGGCGGCGCTCCATCCGCACTGGTGACCCCGGTTCTGTTCCTGAAGCCAATCGTTCAGCGGGGCGAAATAGTCGGCGATGGCCGAGGCGTCATTGCCGCCGTCGCCGGTGAAGGCCTTCATCGCTTCCTGCCAGGGTTGGGACTGGCCCATCTGCAGCATGGCGTTGAAGCGCGCGCCCACCTCGTTGTTGCCATAGACGGAGCAGCGGTGCAGCGGCCCGGTCCAGCCGGCCTGTTTGCAGGCCGCGCGCTGGAACTGGAACTGATAGATGGCCGCCAGGAAGTAGCGGGTGTACGGCGTGTTTCCGGGCACATGGTATTTGGCGCCCGGATCGAAGGCGTTGGCCGGGCGCGGTCCAGGCGGAACCAGACCCTGGTACTGCAGCATGTCGGCGGTCCAGGCGGTATTGTAGGCGGCCGGCGCCGTCTCGCCTGAGAAGACGTCCCAGCGCCAGCGGTCGACCATCAGGCCGAACGGCAGGAAGGCGATCTTGTCCAAGGCCATCTTGAGCAGGAAGGGAATGTCCTCCTCCGCGCCCGGCGTGGTTTTCAGCAGGCCGATCTGGTTCAGATAGGTGGGGGTCAGGGCCGACAGGCCGACGAAGTCGCCGATGGCCTCGTGGAAGCCGTCGTTGGCGCCGTTCCGGAACAGCATCGGCTGGTTCTTGTAGGCGCGCTGATAGTAGTTGTGACCCAGCTCGTGGTGGACGGTGTAGAAGTCGTCGCCGTTGACGTTGGTGCACATCTTGATGCGGATGTCGTCGGCGTTGTCCAGGTCCCAGGCCGAGGCGTGACAGACGACTTCGCGGTCGCGCGGGCGGGTGATCTGACTGCGTTCCCAGAAGGTCTGGGGCAGCGGGTCGAGGCCCAGCGAGACGTAGAAGCCCTCGCCCGTCTTGACCATTTTCGTCGCGTCGTAATCGGCGGCCTTGAGCAGTTCGGTGAGGTCGTAGCTGGAGGCGCCGCCGCTGGGCGGGGCGACGACGTCGTAGATGTTGCCCCACTGTTGGGACCACATATTGCCCAGCAGATCGGCGCGGATCGCGCCGTGATCGGGTTGCACCGCGTCGCCATACTTCGCGTTCAACCGAGCGCGCACATAGCAGTGCAGGTTCTCGTAGAATGGCTTCACCTTGGCCCACAGCCGGTCGGTCTCGGCGGCGAAGTCGTCGGCGGGCATGTCGTAGCCTGACCGCCACAGGGCGCCGGTGTCGGCGAAGCCCAGTTCGCGCGAGCCTTCGTTGGCGATCTCGACCATGCGGGCGTAGTCGTCGCGCATGACCGGCGAG
>NZ_DLTK01000067.1:0-685 GCF_002500885.1 Brevundimonas sp. UBA7838 | reverse complement strand
GATCAGCGAGGCCTCGTCCAGCGTGATCGGCTTGCCCTTGAAATCGAACTTGCCGGTCGAATAGGTCGAGTCCAGACGGGTGGTGATCTGGGCCAACTCCTCGGCTGCGCCTGGACGATTGGGCGCCGGCAGAACCAGGCTGAGACGCAGCAGGTTCAGCTTGCGGCGCACGACCGGATCGACCTGGACGTCGTTGAACCTGGCCGCCTGATTGGCGAGCTGGACCTGAAGCTCGGTCGCCTCGGCGTTGGCCTTGGACTCCAGCCACATCGTGTCGAAGGTGATGTTGGTGGCGCGCGCCCACTGGATGCGGGCGACATATTCGCTGACCTCGGCCCATTTGGTTTCGGCGTCAGCGATGAAGGCCGTCGCGCCCTCGGCGGTGATGGGATAGTCGGCGCGCATGCCGCTTACGGCGGGCGCGGGCGTCGTCGAGGCCGTCTGTTCGACGCCTGGCGCGCCGGCGGCGGGTTCGCTGGTGCTGGCGCAGCCGGCGGCGAAGGCGAGGGCGCAGACCGCGACGGCGGTCATCATCTGACGCTTCATGATGGATCTCCTGAACAGCGCGGGCAGGAGAGGTCAGGCCCGGTCGCCCGTCAAGCGTGACGGTTCAGCGGCCGACGACGCAGGTGTTCAGACCTTCGTTGCGCACCGTGCCCATGGCCGCCTGAACGCGCGCGGCGCG
>NZ_DLTK01000120.1:5478-5648 GCF_002500885.1 Brevundimonas sp. UBA7838 | reverse complement strand
CCGCATCCAGCCGTCCGAGATCATGAAGATCGGTGTCGTGCTGGCCTTGGCGCGCTGGTATCACGGCGCCTCAGCCAAGGAGGCGAGTTTCCATTGGAAGCTGATCTTCCCGGTCGGGATCATCGGCTTGCCGTTCCTGCTGGTCGCGCACCAGCCGGACCTGGGGTCGG
>NZ_DLTK01000120.1:0-5173 GCF_002500885.1 Brevundimonas sp. UBA7838 | reverse complement strand
TCGCCGCCGCCGTGCTGGTGCCGCCTTATGTGATGTTCGGCATGCACGACTATCAGCGTCACCGGGTGCTGACCTTCCTGAACCCCGAGGCCGACATGTCGGACAAGGGCTATCAGATCGTGCAGTCCAAGATCGCCATGGGGTCGGGCGGACCGCTGGGGCGCGGGTTCGGCCTGGGCAGCCAGAGCCAGCTGGAGTTCCTGCCCGAACGCCAGACCGACTTCATCTTCGCCGCCTTCGCCGAGGAGTTCGGCTTTGTGGGCACCTTCACGCTTCTGGCCTCCTATGCCGCCATCATTCTGATCTCGCTGAGGATCGCGTCGCTGTCGCACAGTCACTTCGGGCGATTGGCGGCCTCGGGCGTGACGGCGACATTCGCGCTCTATGTACTGATCAACGGGGCGATGGTGATGGGGCTGGCGCCGGTCGTGGGCGTGCCGATGCCGCTCTTGTCCTATGGCGGCACGGTGATGCTGACCGTCATGATCGGCTTCGGTCTGGTCATGGCGACGCGGGTTCACCGCTACGCCGAACTGCCCAAGGGCCACGGTCTGATCTGATGGCCTCATCTGACGTTACGTCAGCTAAGTGATCGGCATTCAGGTTTCGCTTTCTAAGGCGGGGATTTCCTGGATAAGGTCATTCCCAACGATGTCTCGCATCGGTTTCGGCCGGTCAGCGACGCACGCCATGGGAGACGAGGAATGACCGATCTGGAGCAATTCCGCGCCGAGACGCGCGCCTGGCTGGAGGCGAACTGCCCGGCCGAATGTCGCGGGCCGATGGCCGACGACGAGATGATCTGGGGCGGGCGAAATCCCACCTTCAAGACCCCGGCGCACAAGCTGTGGCTGGAGCGGATGGGCGCGCGGGGCTGGACGGCGCCGGAATGGCCCAAGGTATACGGCGGAGGCGGCCTCAGCCGCGAGGAGGCCAAGGTGCTGGCCTCCGAATTGCGACGCATCAAGGCCCAGCCGGCCCTGGCCAGTTTCGGCGTCTGGATGCTGGGCCCGGCGCTGCTGGCCTTTGGGACGGAAGAGCAGAAGAAGCGCTTCCTGCCCGAGATCGTGCGCGGCGAGATTCGCTGGTGCCAGGGCTACTCCGAGCCAGGCGCGGGATCCGATCTGGCGTCCATCCAGACGCGGGCCGAGGATCGGGGCGACCACTGGATCGTCAACGGTCAGAAGATCTGGACCTCCTACGCCGACAAGGCCGACTGGATCTTCTGCCTGGTGCGCACGGACCCCGAGGCGCCCAAACATCTGGGCATCAGCTTCGTCCTGTTCGACATGAAGACGCCGGGCGTGACGACGCGGCCGATCACCCTGATTTCAGGCAAGTCGCCCTTCTGCGAGACCTTCTTCGACGACGTGCGGGTGGAGAAGGAAAACCTGGTCGGGACGCTGAACCGGGGCTGGGACGTGGCCAAATACCTGCTGGCGCACGAGCGAACCATGATCGGCGCGATGGGCGAGGTCGGCGGCGGGCGTCCGGTGGGGCAGGTAGCGATGGACGCCATCGGAGCCGACGCGGCCGGGCGTCTGGACGAGCCGATGCTGCGCGCCCGGATCGCGGACCTGGAGATCGACGCAGCCGCCTTCCGCCTGGCGATGGAGCGGGTCGGAGATCAGGTGAAGGCCAAACAGGCGCACCCGGCCATCGCCTCCATGCTGAAATACTATGGCTCCGAGCTGAACAAGCGGCGCCATGAGCTGCTGATGGCGGCGGGCGGGGCCGATGCGCTGGAATGGGAGGGCGAGCGGTCGCATGACGGCAAGGCGGCGCGCGACTGGCTGCGGACCAAGGCCAATTCCATTGAGGGCGGCACCAGCGAGGTTCAGTTGAACATCATCGCCAAACACCTGCTGCAATTGCCGGGAGCGTGAGACGATGCCCCTGATCCTGACCGAAGAACAGACGATGTTGCAGGACGCCGCCGACGGCTTCCTGAACGAACAGGCGCCGATCGCCCATCTGAGAAAGCTGCGGGACGAGCGGGACGCCGACGGGGTGTCGCGCGACCTGTGGCGGACCTTTGGCGAGATGGGCTTCGCCGGCGTCATCATCCCCGAGGCGCTGGGCGGCATGGGGCTGGGCGCGGTCGAAGCCGGGGTGATCGCCGAGAGCCTGGGGCGCACCCTGACGCCGTCGCCGTATCTGGGCTCGTCGATCCTGTCAGCCAAGGTGCTGATCGACGGCGGATCGCAGGCGCAGCAGGCCTGGCTGCCCAGGATCGCAGCGGGCGAGGCGATCCTTTCGCTGGCGGTGGACGAGGGCGCCAAGCATGCGCCTTCCCGGATCACCACGCAGGCCGAGCGCGCGGGCAATGGTTTCAGGCTGAATGGCGCCAAGGCCTTCGTGCTGGACGGCCATGTGGCCGACGCCCTGATCGTCGTCGCGACGGCTGAGGAGGGGACGACGCTGTTCCTGGTCGATCCGGCGACGGCGGGCGTCGCGGTCGAGCGCACGGTGATGGTGGACGCGCACAATGCGGCGCGGATCACGCTGACTGATGTGGCGGTCGACGCCGATGCAGTGATCGGCGCGGTCGGGGGCGGGGAGGCGCTGCTGGACGGCGCGCTGAACCTGGGGCGGGCCTGCGCGGCCTCCAGCCTGACAGGCGCGGGCGATCAGGCGTTCAAGACGACGATGGACTATCTGCGGACCCGCAAACAGTTCGGCAAGCTGATCGGCGAGTTCCAGGCGCTGCAACATAGGGCCGCGCATCTGTTCTCGGAGCTGGAGTTGGCGCGGGCGGCGACGATCGGCGCCCAGATCGCGATCGACGAGGGGCGCGAAGACGCGCCGCTGGCCGCGTCCATCGCCAAGGCCAAGGCCGGGTGGGCCGCCGAGCTGGCGGTGCAGGAGGCGGTCCAGATGCACGGCGGCGTCGGCATGACCGACGAGTTCGACGTCGGCCTGTTCATGAAGCGGGTGCGGGTGCTGAATGAGCTGCTGGGCGACGCCGGCTTCCACGCCGAACGGGTGGCGCGGGCGCAAGGGTTCTAGGGGCGGGATTTAGACCGCCTTTTCGCTCCACAGGTCCAGATCCGCCTCGCGCCCGATCAGGGCCAGGCCGGCGGCGATGGATTCGAACTCGCCGCCCGTCTCGATCCGCTCGGCGCCGAAACGGTTCTGGAACAGCGCCCGCACGGCCGGCACGAAGGAGGTGCCTCCGGTCAGGAAGACGCGGTCGATAGCGTCGGGCGCCAGGCCGCTGCGGGCCATCGCCTGATCCACCGCGCCCTCGATGGCGGCCAGTTCCGGCGCGATCCAGCGTTCGAAATCGGCGCGGGCGACGGGCTTTTCGATATGGACGCCGCCGGCCTGGAACAGGAAGGTCGCCTGGTCGTCGGCCGACAGGGCCATCTTCAGCGTGGAGACGGCGCGGTACAGGTCATGGCCGTGGTTGTCGTCCAGCACCTCGATCAGACGCTCGATCTTCTCCGGCTCCAGCGCGGTGCGGGCCAGCGCGCGAATGTCGCGCATGTCGCGCGAGGCGCGTAGCAGGGCCAGCTGATCCCAGCGGGCGAAGGCGGAATAATACCGCTGGGGAATCGGCAGTTGTTTGCCGACCGAACTGTACAGACCGCCCTTGCCCAGTTCGGGCGAGACCAGCTGGTCGATGATCCGGTAGTCGAAGGCGTCGCCCGCCACGCCGACGCCCGAGCGCGCCAGCGGCGTCGAGCGCAGGCCGTCGGGCGTATGTTCGAACCGGATGATCGAGAAGTCGCTGGTGCCGCCGCCGAAGTCGGCGACCAGGACCGTGGCGTCCGCCTTCAGCTGGCGTGCGAAATAGAAGGCGGCGCCGACCGGCTCGTGCGCATAGCGGATGTCGGTGAAGCCCAGCCGCTGAAACGCCGTCTGATAGCGCGACATGGCCAGGGTCTCGTCCGGATTGCCGCCCGCAAAGGTGACGGGACGGCCGACGATGACGGCGGGCGGGGCATCCGTCAGGGCGTCGCCGGCATGGTGGCGCAGGCGCAAGAGGAAGGCGGCCAGCAGATCCTCGAAGGCGTAGCGCTTGTTGTCGATCCGGGTTTCGGTGAAGGCGGCGCTGGCGGCGAAGGTCTTGAACGACTGGATGAAGCGGGTCTCCAGCGGATCCTCGACATAGGCGGCGATGGCCCAGGGCCCGGCCTCGACCACACGCTCGGGCGGCTGGCCGTCCACGCCCGGATGGGTCTGGAAGCTGAGCGCCGAGCGGAAGGTGGTCGTCTGGCCCTCGACCGCGTCGAAGGTCACGAGATGGGCGAGGCCGTCCGCATCAGTCAGGGCCACGACCGTATTGGTCGTGCCGAAATCGATCCCGATCGTCATCGGTTTCGTCGCCGTCATGGCAGGGCTCCAGGCAGGGGAGCCGGGTTCCTAACGGCAGATGGGGCAATAGCAAGGGCTAAGCGAGGGATAGTGGCGGAAGCGGTGGGATTCGAACCCACGGACGGCTCTCACCGTCGCTGGTTTTCAAGACCAGTGCCTTAAACCACTCGGCCACACTTCCTTGCCGCCGCAGCGGAGGCGGACGCCATAGCAGGCGAACGGGTCATTAACCAAAGCGGAAATGTCTTCGGTCATCCTGTTTTCGTATTTTTTGCGAGGCGGGTCGATGACGTTTGGACAGGGAGTGCGCGGCGCGCTGATCCTGGGGCTGTTTTCGCTGCTGGCCGCCTGTTCCACCGTCGGCGGCGCGGGCGTGCGCGGGACGGTCGCCGGGCGTGGCGAGGACCGTCCGCCGGTCGTCAAGGATCCGGCGCCGATCGTGTCGGGGACGATGCGGCCCTATCAGGTGCGCGGGCGCTGGTACACGCCCAAGGAACAGCCGGATTATGAGGAGGTCGGGATGGCGTCCTGGTACGGCGACGCCTTCAACGGGCGGCCGACTTCGACCGGCGAGCGGTTCGACATGCATGCCCTGACGGCGGCCCACAAGACCCTGCCTCTGCCCGGTCTGGTCGAGGTGACGAACCTGGAGAACGGGCGGCGGCTGGTGGTGCGGATCAATGACCGCGGGCCGTTCGTGGACAGCCGGATCATCGACCTGTCGCGCGAGGCGGCGAGCGAACTGGGGATGTTGTCGCAGGGCGTCGGTCGGGTGCGCGTGCGCTACCTCGGCCGGGCGCCGCAGCAGGGCGGGGGCACGCTATTGCGGGCCTCGGCGCCGACGCCGCGAGGC
>NZ_DLTK01000119.1:0-9808 GCF_002500885.1 Brevundimonas sp. UBA7838 | reverse complement strand
CCTCGGTCCCGACCGAGACGCCGCCTGCGGGCGCGCCGGCTCCGCGCTCTCCGGTCGCCGTGGCGCCGCCGCCCAACGTCGTCATCGCCGAGGACGCCGCCGTCGAGGAAAAGGCCGAGGAGGAGGTCGCGGCTGAGAAGCCCGTCGCCACCAAGGCCATCGACCAGCCCGCCACGCCCGCGCGCCGCCAGCGTCGCAAATTCGCGATCATCCAGGCCATCGACAAGGTCACCGCCGAGACGATGAAGTTCGAGGTGGAGGTCGGCGGTCGCCCCGTGCGCTTCAACCAGAATCTGATTTTCGCGGCCCGCGCGTGCGAGGTGACGACGCCGGACGAACTGACCGAGGACGCCATCGCCTATATGGACGTCTCGCTTCAGCCGCGCGGCCGACAGGAGGGCCGCCAGATCTTTCGCGGCTGGATGTTCGCCTCGTCGCCTGCCGTCAGCGGGGTCCAGAACCCTTATTACGACGCCTGGGTCGTCGGCTGTAAGAACTGAGCTTTGACGCCGCGAGGAGGCGCGCCATGGATCGCAACAAGCCGCCAAAGAAGACCGAAACGGTCGAAATCCGACTGCCCCACGCGACCAAAACCGCCTTCATGGCCCGGTGCCGTGACGAGGGCCGGACGGCCAGCGACGCCATTCGCCGCTTCATAGACGCCGAGTTGAACGCGACGTCATCCGCGCGTCCTCAACCCCGCCTGGGCTGGCGGCCCCTGCTGGCCGCTGCCGTCGCGGGCCTGGCGCTTGGCGCCGTCGCCGCGCCCTCCCTGGCCCAGTCGTCGCCCACGCGCGCCGATTTCGACCGGCTGGACCGCAATCACGACGGCGTCGTCAGCTTCGATGAGTACCGGGCGCGTTAGCGGATGCGGACCAGGAACCGGTCCCACTGAAGGTTCAGCCACGTCCAGGGCTTTAACAGGCCTGCGCCCGGCTTCCATGAGGCCAGCACCACCTCGGCCCGGCCGATGATGTTTTCGGCCGGCAGCAGGCCGACGCCGATCTCGGGCGGCCAGCGGCTGTCCAGCGAGTTGTCGCGATTGTCGCCCATCATCAGATAGCAGCCCGCCGGCACCCGGCGCACAAGCGTGTCGTCGCCCGGCAGGCCCGATCCGCCGTCGTAGGTGATGTAGGATCGTCCGTCGGCTAAGGTCTCGCGCACCTGCTGGACCCGTCTCTGCGGCGCATCGTGATCGGCGACGATATCCAGCCGGGTCTGGCGCACCGCATCGCCATTGACGAAGACGACGCCGCCCCGCACCTGAACCGTGTCGCCCGGAAGGCCGACGACGCGCTTGATCCAGGCCTCGCTGGGATCGCGCGGCAGGCGGAACACTACGACGTCGCCGCGTCTCGGTTCGCGCCCGAACAGCCGGCCCGGCGACATCGCCGGATTGAACGGCAGAGACGCCGTGCTCCAGCCATAGGGATATTTCGACACGACGATATAGTCGCCGGTCACCAGCCCCGGCTCCATCGACGACGAGGGGATGGTGAAGGGTTGAAACAGGACGATGCGGATCGCGAGCGCCAGGATGATGGCGAAGATCAGCGTCAGGGCGATCTCTCGCACCTCGCGAAGAAGGGACGGACGGGGCGGGGCTTTGAGCGGGGTCTGGGTCATGCCGCCATTGATCGTCAGGCCGGCCGAAGACGCGAATCCTAAGCTGTCGGGACGGGCCCCAAATCGTGTCCGGACAGACTAGGCGCTGGCCAAGGCGACCGCTTCTGCACCGGTCAGAGGCGCGCGCAAGGCCCCTTGGTCCGGCCTGACCGACAGCGCGGGCTGAAGCCGCTCCAGATAGGTCGCTTGCGGCGTTTCGACCGCACCGAACTGGCTCAGATGGTCGGTCAAGAACTGCGCGTCCAGCAGGTCCCAGCCGCCCTTTCGCAGGCGCGCGACCAGATGCACCAAAGCGACCTTGGACGCATCCCGTTCGCGACTGAACATGCTCTCGCCGAAGAAGGCCCCGCCCAGCGACACGCCGTAAAGGCCGCCCACCAGCCGCTCGTCACGCCAGCACTCGATGGAATGGACGAAACCCATGGCGAACAGGGCGGCGTACAGCCGCCGGATCGGGCCGTTGATCCAGGTGTCTTCGCGATCCGGTCCTTGCGCCGCCGCACAGCCGTCAAGCACCGCCTCGAAGGCGGTATCGACCCGCACCTCGAACGGCTCGCCCCGCACGGTGCGGCGTAGGCGGGTGGGGATGTGGAAGGCGTCCAGCGGAATGACGCCGCGCTGTTCCGGCTCGATAATGAAGACGCGCGGATCATCGCGCGCCTCGGCCATCGGAAACACGCCCCGGGCGTAACAGGCCAGCAGGTCCTCGGGGCCGAAACCGCCGAAAGGCCCGCTGGCGCTGAAATCGGGGTCGGTCAGGCGTCACCCTTCTGACGGGCCGCCCATTTCTCCAGCCAGTGGATGTCGTAGTCGCCCGACAGGATGTCAGGCTCGGCCAGCAGCTTCTGAAACAGGGGGATGGTCGTGTCGACGCCGCCGATGACGACCTCGTTCAGCGAACGCTTCAGACGGGCGATGGCCTCTTCGCGGTCGCGACCGTGCACGATCAGCTTGCCGATCAGGCTGTCGTAATAGGGCGGGATCGAATAGCCGGCGTAGATGGCGCTATCCAGGCGCACGCCCAGGCCGCCCGGTGCGTGGAAGTCGGTGATCTTGCCCGGCGACGGCGTGAAGGTCTCCGGGTTCTCTGCGTTGATCCGCACCTCGATCGCGTGGCCCTTGAACTCGATATCGTCCTGGGTGAACGACAGCGGCAGACCGGCGGCGATGCGCACCTGTTCGCGA
Organism: Brevundimonas sp. UBA7838; assembly: GCF_002500885.1. Classification (NCBI taxonomy): domain Bacteria; kingdom Pseudomonadati; phylum Pseudomonadota; class Alphaproteobacteria; order Caulobacterales; family Caulobacteraceae; genus Brevundimonas; species Brevundimonas sp. UBA7838. Next base: position 6,997 of record NZ_DLTK01000119.1, on the reverse strand, counting down.
ACCAGATCCACGCCCGTGATCATTTCCGTAACCGGGTGTTCGACCTGCAGGCGGGTGTTCATCTCGATGAAGAAGAACTCGCCGTCCTCCCACAGGAACTCGATGGTGCCGACGCCCAAGTAACCGATGGCGGCGATGGCCTTGTTGACCGTCTCGCCGATCTGCTTGCGACCCTCGGCCGACAGGGCGGGCGAGGGGGCCTCTTCCAGCACCTTCTGATGACGGCGTTGCAGCGAGCAGTCGCGTTCGCCCAGGTGGACGACATTGCCGTGGCTGTCGGCGATGACCTGGATCTCGATGTGGCGCGGCTTCTGGAGGTAGCGCTCCATATAGACGGCGCCGTTGCCGAAGGCGGCCTTGGCCTCGGACTGGGCGGTCTGGATAGCCTCGACCAGATCATCAGGCGTCAGGGCGACCTTCATGCCGCGTCCGCCGCCGCCCGCCGCCGCCTTGACGATCAGGGGGAAGCCGATCGACTTGGACGCCTCAATTGCGGCCTCGACGGTCTCGACTTCGCCATCCGAGCCGGGGACGACCGGGATGCCGGCGTCCTTGACCGTCTGTTTGGCGCTGATCTTGTCGCCCATCACCCGGATATGCTCGGGCTTGGGGCCGATGAAGGTCATGCCATGGGCCTCGACGATCTCGGCGAAGCGGGCGTTTTCGGACAGGAAGCCATAGCCAGGGTGGATCGCCTGGGCACCGGTGATCTCAGCCGCCGCGATGATCGAGGGGATGTTCAGATACGACTTTGCGGCCGAGGCGGGGCCGATGCAGACGCTCTCGTCGGCCAGCCGCACCCACATGGCGCCGCGATCGGCTTCCGAGTGCACGGCGACGGTGGAGATGCCCATCTCCTTGCACGCCCGGTGGATGCGCAGCGCGATCTCGCCGCGGTTGGCGATCAGGACCTTGGTGAACACGGCTTAGGCTTCCAGCAGGACGAGGGGTTCGCCGAACTCGACCGGCTGGGCGTCGCCGACCAGGATTTCGGCCACAACGCCGTCGCGCGGGGCCTGGATCGGGTTCATTGTCTTCATGGCTTCGACGATCAGCAGGGTCTGGCCCTTCTTGACCTTGTCGCCGGGCTGGACGAAGGCCGGGGCCTCCGGCGAGGCCTGCAGATAGGCGGTGCCGACCATCGGCGACTTCACCTCTTCGCCGGCGCGGGCGACGATGGTGGCGGGGTCCGACGGCATGGCGGCAGGCGCAGCAGCGGCGGCGGGCGCAGCGGCGACCGGAACGGGGGCGGCGGCGTACTGAACCGGGGCGGCATTGAAGGTCACTTCGCGCGCCACGCGGATGCGCAGTTCGCCGCGCTCGACCTCGACTTCCGTCAGATCGGTCTCGTTCAGAATCTCGGCCAGCTGGCGAACCAGGGCGGCGTCGATTTCGGCGTGTTTCTTGTCATCGGCCATTGGAGTTGCGCCTTGTCTTTGGTGGTCTTTGATAAACGGGACGGAGCTCAGCCGCGTTCCCGAACCTGGGTGAGGGCCGCCTGGACGGCCAGTTCATAGCCCGCCGCGCCGAAGCCGGCGATGACGCCGGTCGCCGCGGAGGACACATAGGAGTGATGGCGAAACGCCTCGCGCGCCGCCGGATTGGACAGATGCAGCTCGATCACCGGGATCGACAGCGTCTTCAGCGCATCGTGCAGCGCCACCGACGTATGCCCATAGGCCGCCGGATTGAGGATCAGGGCGTGGGCGCCTTCGCGCGCCTCCTGGATCCAGTCGACCAGTACCCCTTCATGGTTGGTCTGGCGAAACACGATCTGCGCCTTGCCGGCCGCCCGGACGCAGCGCTGCTCGATGTCCGCCAGGGTGTCGCGGCCATAGATGTCCGGCTCCCGAACCCCGAGCAGGTTCAGATTGGGGCCGTTCAGCACATGAATGACGGGCGTTTCGGCCATGGTTCCAGAATCGATCCGGCGCAGCGCGGCGCAAGAGGGGCCTTTTAGCGGACGCAGGGCGTGGGTCAAACGCTCGCGGCGTCGAACCTTACCCGACGTTACGTGCGATGGCGTGGATTTCGCAGCGTCGGCCGCCATCGTCCCTGGTCGGGACGGCCTGTGGGAGCGCCGAGGATGCGCCAGGACGGCAAACTTATCCTGAGAACCGTGGTGGCGACCTTCGCGGCCCTGGCCGTTGCGGTCGGCGCCTTCCTGTTCGAGGCGGGCTGAGCGCACAGTCTGGCGAACCGGCCTGTCACGGTGTATCTGACGCGCGACGGTCGGCGAGGCGAAGGTCAGGGAGAATGCGCGTGCACCAGATCCATCTCAATGGCGAGCCGCGCCAGGTCCAGGCCGCCACCATCCTGGCCCTGGTCGAGGAACTGTCGCTGGACCCGCGCAAGGTCGCCGTCGAACGCAATCTCGAGATCGTGCCCAAGTCCCTGCACGCCGCCACGCCGGTGGCCGCAGGCGACCGCATCGAACTGGTCCAGTTCGTCGGCGGCGGGTGATCAGATCAAATCCGGCTACGACGGGTTCCCCCGCGCGCCGGAGAGGCCTAGGTCAGCATCCATGACCGATACAGCCAACGAAACCTGGTCCGTCGCCGGCCGCACCTTCAACTCGCGCCTGATCGTGGGCACCGGCAAATACGCCGATTACGCCCAGAACGCCGCCGCCGCCGAGGCGGCCGGGGCCGAGATCGTCACCGTGGCCGTGCGCCGTGTGAACCTGTCCGATCCGACCCAGCCGATGCTGGTCGACTACGTGAAGCCGGATCGTTTCACCTTCCTGCCCAACACCGCCGGCTGTTTCACGGGCGAGGATGCGGTGCGCACCTTGCGTCTGGCGCGCGAAGCCGGCGGCTGGAGCCTGGTTAAGCTGGAGGTGCTGTCCAACACCGCCCACCTGTATCCCGACATGATCGAGACGCTGCGGGCGCTGGATCTGCTGATCAAGGACGGGTTCGACGTCATGGTCTATTGCACCGACGACGTCGTGATGGCCAAGCGGCTGGAAGACGCCGGCGCCGCCGCTATCATGCCCGCAGCCGCCCCGATCGGCTCGGGCCTGGGCATCCAGAACGAGGTCAACGTCCGCCTCATCGTCGAACAGGCCAAGGTTCCGGTGTTGGTCGATGCAGGCGTCGGCACAGCCTCGGATGCGACCCGCGCGATGGAGTTGGGCTGCGACGCGGTCCTGATGAACACCGCCATCGCCGGCGCCAAGGACCCCATCCGCATGGCCCGCGCCATGAAACACGCCGTCGTCGCCGGCCGCGACGCCTATCTGGCCGGGCGGATGGCCAAGCGGATGTATGCCGACCCGTCGTCGCCGCTGGCGGGACTGATCTGACCCAACCGTTTCCTCCCCACAGCGTGGGGAGGGGGACCGCGAAGCGGTGGAGGTGTTCTTCAAGTCTCACGGGCCACCGATGCGGTGAAGAGCCCCTCCGTCACGGCGCGAAGGCCCGCCGCGCCACCTCCCCATAAATGGGGAGGAGACGATGCTCAGCCATCGCAATGCCGCTGGTCCGCTGTCAGCGAATCCAATCGCTTGCCTATTTATGTCCCCCGTCTCCCATCCAAGGGGTCAAACGGCCCCATAATGCATCCGTCTCGTCGCATGGAGGGCTCGCCTGGCCTGCGACCTTGCGTCGGCGGGAGCGGATGGAACGGGGGGCGGGTCTGAAACGGCCCGCGTCGGCGGCGACTCATGGAGCGCCGTCGGAGGGTCGGGGGGGATACTCGGCCGCACTCGGGACGGTCCTCGCAGGGGCCGCCGACCCGTCGCAGGCTTATGGGGTTAGGCGATAAGACCGCCACCGCTCGGTGCCCCGAGCTTGCAGGCCAACCACCCGCGCGGAGCGTCACACCCTTCGTCGAAACGGTAATCTCTAATCACACTCCGGGCGAAGGCCCGGCGCTCCGCCCAGCCCTCCAGACTTCGCTGCGACCGCGCGAAGCCGATAACCCGTGTCCGGAGACCCGCATGGCTCGCCCCAAACCTCGCCGTCCCAAACCCGGTCGCGGCCTCCCACCGCCCTACAGACAGACGCCCGAGGAAGAGGCCGAGGACGAGCGCCTTCGCGCCCTGCTGGAACTCGAATACATCCGGCTGGACGCCATCCTAGTCGAGAAACAGGCCGAGGCCGCCGAACGGGCGCGCATCAGGGCGATGAATGGTCATCCGCCCGCTGAGCCGGTCGCGCTTCGCCCCGCCGAATTTCGGGTCGGAGATGTCTTCGCTAGTCGTCCAGCAGCGCCTGCAGCAACGGATGGGCCAGGACCGGGGCCGCCAGACGCACCACGGCCTGCGGGTCTTCCAGGCGGACGGCGGCCGTCGCATCGGCGACGATGAAGTCGGCGTGGGTGCGCGACGGTTCGGTCAGGCGCTCGTGACCCGGACGCACCGTCGCCAGATATTGCGCCACGACCGAATCCGCCGATCGGCCCCGCTCGGCCTGGTCGCGCAGCAGGCGGCGGATGAAGCGGATGTCGGCCGGCGTGTCCACGAAGACGCGAATGTCGAACAGGGCGGTCAGGCCGGGGGTGCACAGAACATGCGTGCCCTCGACGATCACCACCTCGGCCGCCGGGATCGGCTCGCCGCCCGGCTCGCGGCCGTGATGGATGAAGGAATAGACCGGCGCCGTCACCGCGCGCCCGGCCTTTAATGCCTTCAGGTCCGCGATCATCAGGTCGTGATCGCGCGCCGACACATCGTCGAAGTCGAAGGTCGCAGCGTCGAAGCCTGGCAGGGAGGCTGCGTCCTTATAATAGCTGTCCTCGCGCACCAGCACGGCCGACCCTTCCGGCAGGGCCGACACCAACGCCTCCGCCAAGGTGCTTTTGCCGGAGCCGGAGCCCCCCGTGATCGCGATCAATATGGTCATGGCGCGCTTTCTAGCCGGACGATCCGGCCGACGCCACGGGGGACGATCCGCCGCGCCGTGGCTGACGCTACGTCACGTTGCTTATCGCCGATCACCGATGTTAGCGTCCGCTCAAGCGTCGCATCAAAGCAGACGCATCCAAGGGACAAGGATACGACATGCTGGGCTTGATGCAGGACTGGCCGCTGACGGTCGACAAGATCATCGACCACGCCAAAAACTGGCATGGCGAGCGCGAAGTGGTGACGCGCTCGGTCGAGGGGCCCATCGTCCGCACGACCTACGCCCAGATCCACGACCGGGCCAAACGCGTGTCCAGCGCGCTGAAGGACTGGGGCGTCCAGCCTGGCGACCGCGTCGCCACCCTGGCCTGGAACACCGCCAACCATATCGAGGCCTGGTACGGCATCATGGGCATCGGCGGGGTGTGCCATACCCTGAACCCGCGCCTGTTCCCCGAACAGCTCGTCTACATCATCAATCACGCCGAAGACCGGATCATCTTCGTCGACCTGACCTTCGTGCCGCTGCTGGAAGCGATCCTGCCGCATATCCCCAAGGTCGAGCGCGTCGTCATTATGACCGACGCCGCCCACATGCCGCTGACGAAGCTGCCCAAGGCCGTCGCCTATGAGGACGCGATCGCCGGTCAATCGACCGACGTGGTTTGGGGCGACTTCGACGAACAGACGGCCTGCGGCCTCTGCTACACCTCTGGCACCACGGGCAATCCGAAGGGCGTGCTGTATTCGCACCGCTCCAACTTCCTGCACACCTTCATGGGCCTTCAGGCCACGGTGATGGGCGCCACGCCCAAGGAGGTGATCCTGCCGGTCGTGCCGATGTTCCACGCCAACGCCTGGGGCATCGCCTTCGCCGGTCCCGCCGCCGGCACCAAGCTGGTGATGCCGGGCGCCAAGATGGACGGTCAGTCGATCTATGAGCTGATCGAACAGGAGGGCGTCACCTTCTCGGCCGCCGTGCCGACCGTCTGGCAGGGCCTGTTCGCCCACATGAAACAGAACGGTCTGGGCTTCTCGACCCTAAAGCGCGTCCTCATCGGCGGTTCGGCCTGTCCCGAAAGCCTGATCCGCGGCTTCCAGGACGATTTCGGCGTCGAGGTCACCCACGCCTGGGGTATGACCGAGACCTCGCCCATCGGCACGATCGCCAACCTGCCGCCCGAAATCCTGAAGCTCTCCTACGACGAGCAGATGAAATACCGCCTGAAGCAGGGCGTGCCGCCGCTGGGCGTCGAGCTTAAGCTGAAGGACGAGGCGGGCGCCGAACTGCCGCACGACGGGGCGACCTTCGGGCGACTGATGGTCAAGGGGCCGACGATCAGTCGCGCCTATTTCAAGGAAGACGGCTCGATCCTGGACGACGAAGGCTTCTTCGACACCGGCGATGTGGCCACGGTCGACGACCTGGGCTTCATGCAGATCACCGACCGCGCCAAGGACGTGATCAAGTCTGGCGGCGAGTGGATCAGCTCCATCGAGATCGAGAACATCGCCGTGGGTCACCCCAAGGTCGAGATCGCCGCCGTCATCGGCGCGGCCCACCCCAAATGGGACGAACGGCCCGTCCTGATCTTGAAGCTCAAGCCCGACGAGACGCTGGACAAGCAGGAGCATCTGGACTTCCTGACCGGCAAGATCGCCAAATGGTGGATGCCCGACGACGTGGTCGCCGTGGACGACATCCCGCTGGGCGCGACCGGCAAGATCGACAAGAAGCTTCTGCGCGACCGGATGAAGGACTATCGTCTGCCGACCGCTGCCTAAGTTAGAACAGGAGCCTGAATGCCGACCAGAAAGCCCGTACCCGCCGTCCTGCCCTGGCTGACGGCGCTTGCGGCGGCGCCCTTCGTGCTGATCGTGGCGGCCGTCACGGCGACGCGGTTCGGCGGGCTCGATCTGGCGATCGGCTATGACCTGCTGACCTGGACCGTGGCGCGCATCCTGGCCTGGGTCGGTCTGGCGGCGGCTCTGGTGGCGGCGGTGCTGGCGCTGCGCGACCTGAAGGGCAGGGGTCTTTATGCGCTGGCGGCGCTGGTTCTCTCGGGCGCGACCGTCGCCGGCTTCGTGCTGCGTCAGGGCCAGGATGCGACGCCCCATCCACGTGACGTCAGCACCAACCTGGACGAG
>NZ_DLTK01000118.1:0-12904 GCF_002500885.1 Brevundimonas sp. UBA7838 | reverse complement strand
GTTTCAGGGGGTCACGTCACGATGCTCATGGGGCTTCTGTAGCGGACGGTCAGATAGACCTTGTTGTCCGGATCCCAGACGTACACCTCCGAAACATCGCGAGGGTCGCGGCGGACAGTGAAGGTCTTGCTTGGCGTCTTCGCATGTCGCTGACGCAGGGCGACCAAGCCGTCGGAATCGTAGTGGAAGAGATCCCACTGAACACCATAGCTTTGTAGCGTCCGCTCGGTCTTCGGCATCAGTTCCTTGCGCCAGAAATCGAGATTGTCGACTTCGTCAGGCAGCTTGTTGATCTGCCTGGTCCCTTCGAAGAAGTACGAGCGCCATTTCTCCAGCGGGGTCATGCCGAGCGTGGAATGCTTGGTGTTGATGTGTTCCTTGATGACGCTGAGGAGGTAGAGTTCAAGCTCCCCAAGCGTGAGGCTGGCGGACTTCCTCGGGTCGGGAAGCTTTGCGCGCTCGCGAATATTCGATCCGGTCGCGCCAGGGAGGTGCTTCACGCTGAACGCTAGCTTGCCAAAGTAGCGTTCGATGTGGGGGCCATATCGAGGCGTCTTGACCTTCCGGTTCATCAGCTCCCCGTCCACGTTGGCCATGAACTGTCGAAGCATGGAGCCCCTGAACTCCTTGGCATTGTCCGCATGGATCATCTTAGGGAAGCCCCAAACGGGCCACTCCATCTCCACGCCCAGGTCGGCGAGCCATCGTTCTTTGCGTGTGATCGAATGGAAAATCGCGAGACCGGCGCTGGAGGCGCCGGTAGGATCCAGAGAGAGATAGTAGCCGATGGGCATGAAGCTGAATGTGTCGATCGCCATCGTCAGCCGAGGTCGGCCGATGGGGAGGCGATCAACGCTGTCCACCACTTCGAGATCGTAATCCCAATAATCGATCTGGACTGAACTGAGCGGCGCCTCAGCGAAAGGATAGCTGCCCATCAGGCGCTTCTTAGCGTCGTGCGATGCCCGCTTGCCCTGGCGCGCCTCGATGACCTCGATCGGGTCTAGCGCCGCGATGCGAGCGTAGAAGGTGGCGAGAACCGGAGGGCGTAAACCGGCCTTTGCGAATTCGATTTCGAGGTGTTCCTTGTACACCGTCATAGGGGCGGGCTGATTTTTGACCAGGTAATGCTTCCTGATGATGGCATCGAGGAGGGCGTCTCGCTCGGCGCTCATACGCCGCTGTCCGCGCGCGCCTTGCCCGCCCTTGGGAAGCAAGCTCATGACCGAGTCGGTGTAGCCTTTCACACGGCGATAGACGGTCGCTCGATCAACCCCGAGCACCTTGCCGGCTTCGATTATGAAGTCCGACTTTTCACCACGCGAGATGGCGCCGGTGAGAAGGGGTTTGAGGACTTCCCACCAACGGTAAGCTTCCTCGGTCTCTTTAGCGCTATAGTCGTCCAGAGTGCGGATCGGTGCGCTTACGCTTCGTGGATCGTCGATGTCCTTACGCCCGACGAGGCGATGTTCCTCGCTCTCGAAGCGGACCAGATAACTGTCCAGGTCGAGTACGCGAACGATAGTGGCAGGGCGCTTGCCGATCGTGACATTGACGCCGGCGTCTAACCTAAGTCCCTTCAAGCAATGCTCCGATTTTCGCATTCACCCACCACGTCAGAGGCGTATCGTCGGTGAGAGGCTTGTTGAGGTCGCCAATCAGAAGCTCCGCACCCAGCATGTAATAGAGGGCTTCCATAACGACGCCGCGAATGGCCCCTTCCTCCTCCAGCCGGAAACGGATGTCGCCTAGTCGGTGCGTCCCCTTGGCGAGGACAATCGCCTGCACCCGACGCACCATTTCCTGATCTACGCTGCCTCGCAGGGTCGGGGCGATCAGCTCGGCGTTCACCTGACGCTGTGTGCGAATGGTGCGTTCGGTCACCACGCGGTAGCCGACATCTCTCTCGGCGAAATACCGGCGAGCGGCGCGGTACTTCGGCGCCAGTGTTCCATACCCCGAGCGTAGGATCGCCAGCGGTTTCACCTCGAAGACCACGCGTCGAAAGCCGTGAGGCCAAGGCGAGCGTGTCTGCCAGACCGCCATGATGTCGGGCGTATAGGTACGCGCCTGGCCATCGACCGTAAGACTGATCGTCATCGGCTGAGTGACCACGTCGCGGATGTGGCCGTCCACCTCCAGCGACATCAGGAAATCGCGTTCCAGTTTGGACTCGTAAAGAAGCGGTCCGCTCGGATAGCGCGAGGGCATCTGCCCTGTCACTGAGCGGCGGCCCGGCGGAATGCGTCGGCGCTTATGCACTTCGGTATCTTGTCGCATTATTTGCCAAAGTCCTAGATTTTGTCGCAGTTTTTGGTGGATGAAATCGGAGCTTTGGGCACCGCTAACGGGTCATTTCAGGCTTGGTTTGTCGCATCGGGTGCCGGAACTCACACCTGGGCCGCCGCCTCGACCTCGACATCCCACGCCCCGGCCGCCGGCGAATGGCGCCAACGGACGCCGGGCGTCGCCAGCCGGCGGTTTCGGGTCTGCTGGTCCGCGTCATCGCTTTCGGTCAGGCCGTAGACATAGAGGTCGAGCGACCGCCGCTGGCCGAGGTCGCGAGTCCAAAACAGGCCGGCGAACTGCAGGTTGGAACTCTCTCGATCCCACGCGATCCGATTGTCCTCGATGGCGGCCCTGTCGTCCGGCAACCGCACCTGCGGCATGACCCAGAAGGCCGTCAGCGCGCCGTCGGCCAGGGGCGTGTCGAAACGGGCGCCGGTATAGGCGTTGGTGGTGTTGCGAAAATTCTGGCGAGAAACGAAACGCTTGGAACCCAGATCCATGGTGAAGCGGCCGAGTTTCAGTGTCCGCTCACGTCGCGCGCCGAGACGGATCTTGGCGTAGGCCTGAACCAACTCCAGCGCATTGACCTCGCCAACGCCGACCGACGACAGCGGACCTTGCCCGAACGCCCGCGAATCGAACACCTCGCCCGAACGTCACGTGACCCACATCCCGCTCGACGGCCAGCGTCAGCCGCGTCGTCAGGACGGCGTCGCTTGGCTCCGCCATCGGACAAAACTGGCCTGACAGCGTCTCTCCCCGCGCGCGCGCCGATCCGGAGACGCGCCAGCTATCCTGGGCGTCCGTGGGTTGCCCGGCGGCGGCGATCGCACCGCTCATGAGGAGGCCCATCAGCACCGGACAAGCGTTCCCGTGGTTGGCGCGGGCCTCTTGATGTCTCCCATCGTCGTTTCCTGCTGCGTTTTGTCGCAACAGGCCGGGCCAAGCTTAAGCCAGCCTTAAGGTGATTGCGACGGCATCCGCCGCCCAAACCAGCGGTCCACGCGATCGGCGTAGGCGGACCAGGCTGGCCCGAAGAGGGCCGTCAGGTGTCGTTCCTCGCGCCGGATGGCGAGGCGGTCGGTGGCGAAGGCGGCGACGGGGGCGGCCACGAAGAACCAGGCGTTGTCGAACAGGCCGCCGAGGCCGAGCAGCAGCAGGCCGTTGGCGAGATAGATCGGGTTGCGGCTCCAGGCGAACGGACCGGTCGTGACCAGAGCGGTCGCCGCCCGGTGCGGCAGGATGTTGGCGCGCCACCGCCGCATCACCAGCATGGCCCAGAGGTCCAAACCAAGGGCGAGCCCGACCAGGAGGCCGCCAGCGGCGAAGGCGCCGGGGAAGAGAGCGGGCGGGGACCACAGACGCGCCGTGATGAGCGCGACAAGGACGGCGCCGCCCGTGATGAGCGGCGGCCAGGGCCAGCGGTTCGGCGCCTGCGGGCTCACCCCCCGGCCAGCTTGAGAACGCCGCGCAGCAGATAGGCGACGATGCCCAGGACGCCCACGCCCAGCGCCCAGAGCGCGACGAACCAGAGGCCCTGCCGGAGCCCGTTTGTGGAGCCGCGACGCATCAGTGGTAACCGTCGTCGCCGACCTTGCCGCGGAACACCCAGTAGGCGTAGGCGGTGTAGGCTAGGATGATCGGGATCAGGATCAGGGCGCCGACCAGCATGAACAGCTGGCTGGAGGCGGGAGCTGCGGCCTGCCAGAGGGTGATCTCGTCGGGTACGGCGTAAGGGAAGACGCTGACGCCCAGCCCGGCGAAGGTCACCGCGAACAGGCCCAGCGACAGCAGGAAGGGCCAGACCTCACGCTTCTGACGCATGGTCCAGAAGAAGGCGGCCGCGACGATCAGGACGAGCAACGGCACCTGGGCCGTCAGAAGCACGCCGGGCCAGTCGAACCACCGGCGGGCGTATTCGCCGTCGAGGAACGGGGTGGCCAGGCTGACCGCGCCGATCATCAGCAAGGTCGCCGGCCCCAACTTCCAGGCCTGGGACGGGGCGTGGGTCTGGAGCGCGCCATCCGTCTTCATGTTCAGCCAGGTGGCGCCGAGAAGGGCGTAGCCGACGACGACGGCCACACCGGTCAGCAGGCTGAAGGGGCTGAGCCAGTCCCACCAGCCGCCGCCATAGGCGCGACCGGACACTTCGACCCCCTGCAGGATGGCCCCCAGGGTGACGCCCTGGGAGAAGGCGGCCAGGAGGGAGCCGCCGAAGAAGGCGACATCCCAGACGGGCTTGGCCCGCACGGTGCGCCAGCGGTATTCAAAGGCGACGCCCCGGAAGACCAGCCCCAGCAGCATGGCGATGATCGGCGTGTAGACCGCCGGCATCAGGACCGCATAGGCGAGGGGGAAGGCCGCGAACAGGCCGCCACCGCCCAGGATCAGCCAGGTCTCGTTGCCGTCCCACACCGGGGCGATCGAGTTCATCGCCTTGTCGCGCTGATCGCCGGCCTTCAGTGTCGGGAACAGGATGCCGACACCCAGGTCGAACCCGTCCATGACGATGTAGGCGAAGACGGCGAAGGCCAGCAGACCGGCCCAGACCAGGGTCAGATCAACGCTCATGATCAGTCTCCTCGCCAGTCGGGATGGGACGGTCGGGGTCGATGGCCGGGGCAGGCGTGATGCCCGCCGTGCGGATCGGCGTTTCCGCCACGCCCGGCTCGCCGCGATGAGGCGCATGGCTCATCAGACGCAGGATGTAGAAGACCCCGGCGCCGAAGACGGTGAAATAGACCACGGCGAAAGCGGCCAAGGAAGTCGCGACGGCAGGCGCCGCCAGAGGCGCGGCGCTGTCGGCGGTGCGCAGCAGGCCGTAGACGGTCCAGGGCTGGCGGCCGACCTCCGTGGTGATCCAGCCCGCCAGCACGGCGACGAACCCCATCGGTCCCATGATCAGGGCGAAGCGGTGCAGCCAGGGGGCGTCATAGAGGCGGCTGCGCAGGCGGGCGTACAACCCCCATAGCCCCAGCAGCAGGATGGCCATGCCCAGTCCCACCATGACGCGGAAGGACCAGAAGACGATCTCCACCGGCGGCCAGTCGGCGCGGGCGACGGTGTCGAGACCGGCCAGAGGCGCGTTTGGATCATGCTTCAGGATCAGGGACGACAGCTTCGGAACCTCGACCGCGCCATGGACGGTGGCGGCCTCGCGATCGGGCAGGCCGAACAGGATCAGCGGCGCCCCGTCCGGGTGGCTTTCGAAGTGGCCTTCCATCGCCATGACCTTGGCGGGCTGGTGCTCCAGGGTGTTCAACCCGTGCATGTCGCCGATGAAGATCTGCACCGGAGCGGCGACCAGGATCATGCCCATGGCCATGGCGAACATCTTGCGCGCGCCCTTGTTGGTCCGCTCCTTCATGAGGTGCCAGGCGCCGACCGCGCCGACCACCAGACCGGTCGTCAGGTAGGCCGCCAGCAGCATGTGGGCGAGGCGATAGGGGAAGGACGGGTTGAAGACGATCTTGAACCAGTCGGCCGGGATGAACTGGCCGACCTCGTTGATGGCGTAGCCTTGCGGCGTCTGCATCCAGCTGTTGACGGACAGGATCCAGAAGGCCGAGGCGAAGGTGCCGATGGCGACCATCAGGGTGGCCAGGAAGTGCAGCTTCTTGCCGACCCGGTTCAGGCCGAACAGCATCACGCCCAGGAAGCCCGCCTCGAGGAAGAAGGCGCTGAGCACCTCATAGGCCATCAGGGGGCCGATGACGGGTCCGGCCTTGTCGGAGAAGACCGACCAGTTGGTGCCGAACTGATAGGACATCACCAGACCCGAGACGACGCCCATGCCGAAGGCGACGGCGAAGATCTTCAGCCAGTATTTGAAAAGGTTCAGATAGAGCTCGCGCCCTGTCTTCAGCCACAGGGCCTCCAGCACGGCCAGATAGCTGGCCAGGCCGATAGAGAAGGCCGGGAAGACGATGTGGAAGGCGACGGTGAAGGCGAACTGCATCCGAGCCAGGATCAGGGCGTCAAGTTCCATGGAAGCGTTTCAACCGATCAAGCCGAGCGCGCCGGCGCTGCGGTAAAGCATATATAAGGCGACGACGAAGATCAGCCCCGCGAAGACGGTATTCAAGACGCCTTTCTGTCCCGACAGGGCCTTGGCGAGCCGTGCGCCGACCAGACCGCCCAGCACGCCGCCGCCGATGAAGACGGCCGCCAGGGGCCAGTCGACCCAGCCATCAAGGGCGTAGTTGAAGGCCGTGGTCAGGCCGAAGGCGGTGACGCCGACCAAGGAAGAGCCGACGGCATAGTAGATCGGCATGCGGGTCGAGAACATCAGGCTGGGCACGATAAGGAAGCCGCCGCCGATGCCGAAGAAGCCTGCGGCCGAGCCGACGCCCGCGCCCGCCATGCCGACGCGCGGCGACATCGACCAATTCAGCCGGGGTTCGTCCCGCGCGACCGCCGCCTTGGGACGCAGCATCGTTACGCCCACCGCCGCCATGGCCACAGCGAAGATCAGCAGCAACTGATGGCCGTCTATCATCTTGGCCAGGGACGATCCGAACCAGGCCCCGGCCGCACCGGTGATGGCGAACAGGGTCGCGCAGGGCCAGCGCACCCGCCCTGCCCTGGCGTGACCGGCCAGAGCCGTCAGGGCGTTCAGCGCCACGCCCGCCGCCGACACGCCGATGGCGACGTGGGGGTCGGCGACGCCGACGACATAGAGCAGCAGCGGCACCGCCAGAACCGACCCGCCGCCGCCGAACAGGGTCAGCAGCAGGGCGACGACGCCGCCGCTGAAGGCGGTCAGAACCAGCGGGGTCAGTTCGGTCGTCATCGGATCACGCCGCTCTCGTCACGGGCCGGCTCACGGCTCTGTTCCAGGGCATCACGGCCAGCAGCCGCGCCATGCCGCAAAATCCCGTCGCGCCCGCGACGAACAGGCCCGCGCCGACGAAGGCCGAAAGACCCCAGAAGGCTGGATGCACCAACGTCCCCAACGCCGCACCGATCAGGATCAGGCCGCCCGCGACCATCTGCACCTGACGCATCAGTTCGATCGGCTTTGAGCGGTCGGCGTGGATGGCCAGGCCCTGCGCCTTCCATGCGTCCAGCCCGCCTTCAAGGACAAAGGCTTGGCCCGTCGTCTTCGCCGCCAGACGGTCGCAGTTGACGCCCGTCCGATTGCCGGTTCGGCAGGTGAAGATGACGTCGCGGCTGTCGGCGCCCGCCGGCGTGTAGGCGTCGAAGGCCGACAGCGGCGCATGGATGGCGCCGACGACATGCTCTCTGGCGAACTCGTCGGGCTCGCGAATGTCGACCAGCACGGCCGTGTGTTGCTTCAGCCGGCGCGAAACCTCGGCGGGGGACAGGGGGGTCAGGACGCTCATCGGGATCATGCCTTTTCGGAGGAAACAGGAGGACAATAGATTTCAGCCAGCACGGCGATGACCTTCAGAACGGCCGGATCGGCGATGCGGTAGAAGATGGTCGTGCCCTCCCGACGCGTGCTCACCAGCGCCTCATCGCGTAGCTTGGCCAGGTGCTGGGACAGGGCCGATTGCGACAGGCCGACCTGGGGCAGCAGCTGGCCGACGGACATCTCACCCTCGCCCAACTGACACAGGATCATCAGCCGCTTCTCGTTGGCCAGGGCGCGCAGCAACGCCGCCGCCTCGCCTGCGCTGGCCTGGAATCGCTCAAGTCCGATGGTCTGAAGGTCGATCATGGAGCGCAATATATGCGCACTTGCTAAATAAGCAATGCCTAATATATTGGGTGACCAAGGAGCATTCACGCATGGCCCAGTCCCCCGACGTCCGCGGCTTTTTTGATCCCGCGACCCATACCGTCACCTATCTGGTCAGCGACCCGGCGACCGGCCAGGCGGCGATCATCGACCCCGTTCTGGACTTCGACGCGCCCTCGGCCCGCACCTCGACGCGGTCGATCGACGCCGTCATGGCGGCGCTGCGGTCGGAGGGGCTGAAGCTGGCCCTGGTGCTCGAAACCCACGCCCATGCCGACCACCTGACGGCGGCGGCGCACCTGCGTACGATGACGGGCGTGTCGATCGGCATCGGCGGACGGATCACCCAGGTTCAGTCGGCCTTCGCCCCCCTGTTCGGCGCCGACGACGTGCGCCCGGACGGGGCCGTCTTCGATCATCTGTACGCCGACGGCGACGCCTTCGCGCTGGGCGATCTGACGGTCGAAGTGATCCACACGCCCGGCCACACCCCTGCCTGCGTCAGCTATCGGATCGGCGATGCGGTCTTCACCGGCGACACCCTGTTCATGCCTGATTACGGCACGGCGCGAACGGACTTTCCCGGCGGCGATGCGCGGACCCTGTATCGCTCGATCCAGCGCCTGCTGGCCCTGCCCAACGAGACCCGCATCTTCGTCGGCCACGACTATCTGCCTCAGGGCCGCACCGATTTCCGGTTCGAGACCACCGTGGCCGAACAGCGCGCGCAGAACATCCACATCGGAGGCGTATCGGAGGGCGCCTTCGTCGCCATGCGAGAGGCCCGCGACGCCACCCTGGGCGCGCCGCAGCTGATCCTGCCCTCGCTTCAGATCAACATCCGCGCCGGCGACCTGCCGCCCCCTGACGCCAACGGCCAGCGCTACCTGCGCCTGCTGCTAAACGCGATCTGAGCCTTACGCCGACCGCTGCTTCAGCGGCGCGGTTCCGTCGGCCAGGCTTTCGGCCAGATAGACCTCAGCCTCCTGCGCCGGCAGGGCGGGCGCATAGCCGAAGCCCTGGCCGTAGTGGCATTGGGCGTCCAGCAGCAGGCGGGCCAGTTCGGCGTTCTCCACGCCCTCGGCGACGACTTCCAGCGACAGGTCGCGGCCCAGGTTGACCACCGACTTGACGATCTTGGCCGAGCCCTCGTCCTTGTTCATTGTCAGAACGAAATAGCGGTCGATCTTCAGCGTATCGAACGGCAGGCGCGCCAGATAGGACAGGGACGAGAAGCCGGTGCCGAAGTCGTCCAGCGCCAGCGAGGCCCCGACGTCTTTCAGCGATTGCAGCACCTCGGCGGCGCGGGCGGTGTCGCGCATGATGTCGCCCTCGGTGACTTCCAGCTTCAGCGCGCCCTTGGGCAGGCCGGTCTCCTTGATGATGCGCGCCACGTCTTCGCACAGGTGCGGGCGCTCGATCTCGCCGACGGACAGGTTGACGCTGCAGAACAGCTTGCCGGCCAGCGGATGGCGTTCGATCCATTCGGCCAGCTGCCGCGCCGACTGGGTCATCATTAGCAGGCCCAGGTCGTTCATCATCCCCAGGTCGGCGGTCAGACCCAGGAACTCGTCCGGCGGCACCAGACCCCGGCGCGGGTGACGCCAGCGCGCCAAGGCCTCGAAACCGGCGACGGCCCCGGTGTTCAGGTTCACGATCGGCTGGAAGAAGGGCACGATCTCGCCCCGCACGAAGGCGTTCCTCAGATCCGCCTCCAGCGCCAGACGGCTCAGACTGTCGCTTTCCAGAGCCCGGCCATAGGCGGCCGATCCGCCGCGCCCGGCGCCCTTGGCCGATTCCACCGCCAGTTCGACCCGGCGCAACAGTTCGGCGGCGTCGGGCGCATCCGGCCCGCCCTCCACCATCACCGCTCCGATGGAGACGGTCGGATAGATGTCGAAGCCCGCGACCCGCAGCGGCTGCTCCAGCGCGTCACGCACGCGGTAGCTGGTGTGGGAGGCGGTCTTGGGGACGATGATGGCGAACTCGTCCTCGCCGATCCGCGCGGCCGAGGCGTCCTTGTTGAAGGCGGCGGCCAGACGCGAGCCCAGGGCCGACAGCACCAGGTCGGTCCGCTCATGCCCCAGCGCCTCGTTCAGGCGCCGCAGCCGGTCCACGTCGCCGACAACGATTTCGTATTCGCCGGGCTGGGTCAGCACCTCGCTGACGCGGGCCAGGAAGGCGCGACGATCCAGCAGGCCCGTCAGCGTATCGCGGTCCGATCCGGCGAACTTGGTCTCCAGCGCCACGACGCCGGCGGCGCGCAGGCCGTCTTCCAGCCAGACGCCGCGCCACAGACAGGTCTCGGACCCGCGCATGCGCAGACGCACGGCGATCTCGGCGCCCTCGTCCTGGGGTTTGAGCATCCGCTCGGCCAGGCTGCGATCCTGCGGCATGGCCAGGGCGACGAATCCGGCGGCCGTGCATTCCGGCGCCAGCGGTCCCAGCCCCAGCGACCGTGTCGCGCCAGTGAACCGCAGTTCGTCCGCCGCGGGCGTCCAGACCCACAGGGCCGTCTCGGCGGCGGCCAGCGCCTCGATGGCGGTCGTGGCGTCCCAGGCCAGCGATCGGGATCGTGGTGTCACGCGTCTCGCCCTTCCAGACGGCCCCCGGCCGTCAACGCTCGTCCTCGACCAGGCCGAACAACAAATGGTCTGCCCACTCGCCGTTAATTTTCAAATAAGCGCGAGCCCGACCTTCGTTGCGAAAACCGGATTTCTCCAGCACCCGTCGCGACCCGTGGTTCGTGGGCAGACAGGCCGCCTCCAGCCGGTGCAGCTTCAGCTTGTCGAAGGCGTAGCCGACGACAGCCCGAACGCCCGCCGTCGCCACGCCCTGACCGGAAAACGGCTGACCGATCCAGTATCCCAACGTCCCCGTCTCGGCGACGCCGCGCCGCACGTTCGACAGGGTCACCGCCCCCGCCAGGGTCTTGCCGTCCTGCACGAAGACGAAGAAGGGCCAGGCGTTGCCCAGCTCCATCTCGCGCGCATAGATCGACAGCCGGCGCCGGAAGGCCGCCTTGGTCAGGTCGTCCTCGGGCCAGGCCGGCTCCCACGGCTGCAGATAGTCGCGCGAGCCGTCGCGCAGCGTGGACCAGGCGGCGTAATCGGCGGCGCGCGGCGGGCGCAACAGCACGCCGTCCCCCCGGATCACGGGTCCGGCCACATCGCTCATCCAGTCCAGAAGCGCCATCGGTGGGGACTATAGCATCAAGATTCGGCTCTGAACCTTACGGTTCGGCCAAAAGTGTCGCGGTCAGCTTCAGCGCCAGATCGCGGCCCAGTCCCTCGGGCGCGCCCAGCATCGGCGTCAGGATGTCCCCGATCAGCCCCTCGGCGAAGGCCATATAGGCCGCCGTCACCACCAGGGCCTTGGCCCGCTCGGCCGCCCTGGGATCATCAGGCGCCATGGCCGCCAGCCGCTCGGCCAGATCGCGCACCACCTCGGCGAAGCTTTCCGCCCGGCCCTGCTCGCGCGCCAGCGCCAGCCAGGCCGCCATCTGAGAGGCCCCGCCCGGCCCGAAGGCGTCGAACACCACGCCCATCAGCCGCCCCGGCTCGACGCCGTCGCGCCCTTCTCCCATTCCCTCGTTCAGGCCGGCCTCGATCCGCTGGGCCAGATCGCGCACCATCGCATCCATCAGCGCGCCCTGAAGCCCGGCGGCCGAGCCGAAATGGTGGATCAGATTGGCGTGACCCACGCCCATCCGCTCGCCCACCGCCTTCAGCGTCACCGCCGCCGGCCCGCCCGACAGCAGCAGGTCGCGCGCCGCCTCCAGCGCCTCCTCGCGCGCCACCGCCCCGCGTCGTCGCTTCACCGGACCATTAGTTGACATTGATGTCAGTTAACTCCATCCTCTGCTCGAAATCGAGGAGCAGAACCATGGCGAAATCCGCCACCCCCGCCGACCTCCAGATCAAGCCGCGCGACCTGCATATCGACCGCGAGGCTCCGACGCCACGCTGGTGGCTGAACGGCGACCCGTTCGGCACCGCTGTGATGAACGCCCTCAGCCTGACCTTCCCCGACGGCGAGCGGTTCTTCATCCAGTCGGTCAAGCGGTTCGCCAAGGACGCGCCCCCCGCCCTGGCCGCCGACATCCGCGCCTTCACAGTGCAAGAAGGCGCCCACACCCGCGAACACATGGCCTTCAACGCCATCACCGAACGCGCCGGCTACGACACCGCCGAGATCGAGGCCTATGTCACCGCCCGTCTCGACATCGCCCGCGCCCGTCCGGCCCTGGCCCAGCTGGCGGCGACCATGGCGCTGGAGCATTTCACCGCCGCCTTCGCCCATCGGCTGCTGGCCGATCCGGAGCTGCTGAAGGGCTCGCCCCACGACCTGGCCCGCCTGTGGCGCTGGCACTCCATCGAGGAGATCGAGCACAAGGGCGTGACCTATGACGTCTTCCTGCACGCGACCCGGGACCTCAGTCCGCTGAAGCGCTGGCGCATCCGGCGCTGGGCCATGTTCCTGACAACCCTGCTGTTCACCCGCACCGTGCGCGAGACGACCTTCATGCTGCTGAAGCAGGACGGCATCGTCGGCTGGCGCGCGCGTCTGGGCCTGTTCCGCTGGCTGTGGCTGAAGCCGGGCCTGTATCGCAGGATGATCGGCGACTACCTGGCCTTCTACAAACCCGATTTCCACCCGTGGCAGGTCGACGACCGCGACCTGATCGCGGACGCGGAGGCCGGTTTGGCCCAACCCGCCTGATTGGCCGCCTACCCTCAAATCCGACCCCGCGACGGAGTTTTCGCCCGAAGGCGTTACAATGTGCAGGGGACGGACGAGGAGAAGGCCATGGCTTCATCACCGACCGACGCCGCCGTCGCGCTGACGCGCCTGGGTCTGGGCGCCCGGCCTGGCGAGATCGACCGCGTCGCCGCCGATCCGCGCGGCTGG
>NZ_DLTK01000030.1:1770-24888 GCF_002500885.1 Brevundimonas sp. UBA7838 | reverse complement strand
GGCCGCGACGACGCAACCGACGACGCGTGCGCCCACGACCACCCCGGCGCCGTCCACGCCGGCTCCGACCGTCACGACCGAGCCGCTGGTGATCGTGCCGACGGCCCCGACGCCCGCCCCGACCGCTGCACGTCCGTCGAGCAGCGATCCCGACGGTCCGGTGGTGACGCGGCCCCAGCCGCTGGACTGATCGGCGGTTTCGCGCGCCGGGGCAGGTGACGAAACGGCCTTCAGCCCCTACCTACAGGCCATGACCGTTCACGCCTCCCCGCCGCCCATCCTCGACGCCGCCGGCGTCGACACCGATAAAGCCCTGTCGATCCTGAAAACGGCCCTGGCCGGCGCCGACGACGGCGAACTGTTCCTGGAGCGGTCCGAGAGCGAGAGCCTGGTGTTCGACGACGGTCGGCTGAAGTCTGCCGCCTATGACGCGACCGAGGGCTTCGGCCTGCGGGTCGTGGCGGGCGAGACCGCCGGGTACGCCCACGCCAACGAGATTTCGGCCGCCGCCCTGCGTCGCGCCGCCGACAGCGCCGCCCTGGCCAAACAGGGGCATGAGGCCCGAGTCGCCGAAGGCCCCCGCGCCACCAATCAGAAACTGTATGGCGAGGTCGATCCCCTCGCCTCGCCCGCCTTCTCCGACAAGATCGCCTTGCTGGCCGAGATTGACGCCTGGGCCCGCGCCCGCGATCCGCGCGTGGTTCAGGTATCCGCCTCCCTGATCGGCGAACGTCGCGCCATCGAAATCCTGCGCGCCGACGAACGGGCGGTGCGCGATGTTCGCCCCCTTGTTCGGCTGAACGTCTCCGTTACCGTCGAACAGAACGGCAAGCGCGAGAGCGCCTCGTCCGGCGCCGGCGGCCGGGCCGGATTCGAGGCCTGGGTCGCGCCCGAACGCTGGCAGGCCCAGGTGGACGAGGCCCTGCGTCAGGCCCTGGTCAATCTGGACGCTGTCGACTGTCCGGCGGGCGAGATGGACGTGGTCCTGGGCGCCGGCTGGCCCGGCGTCCTGCTGCACGAGGCCATCGGCCACGGCTTCGAGGGCGACTTCCACAGGAAGGGCTCGTCGGTCTTCAACGGCATGATGGGCCAGCGGGTCGCCGCCCCCGGCGTCACCGTGGTCGATGACGGCTCGATCGCCGGACGGCGCGGATCGCTGTCCGTGGATGACGAGGGCACGCCCACCTCGCGCACCGTGCTGATCGAGGACGGGATCATGGTCGGGTTGATGCACGACCGGCTGTCGGCGCGGCAGCTGGGCGTCGCCGCGACCGGCAACGGCCGGCGCCAGTCCTTCGCCCATATGCCGATGCCGCGCATGACCAACACCTTCATGGAAGGGGGCAAGGATTCCAAGGCCGACATGATCGCCAATACGACGCGCGGCCTCTACGCCGCCAACTTCTCGGGCGGCCAGGTGGACATCACCAACGGCAAGTTCGTGTTCCAGTGCAATGAGGCCTATCTGATCGAGGACGGGGTGATCACCGCACCCGTTCGGGGCGCCACCCTGATCGGCGACGGAGCCACAGCCCTGACCAAGATCCAGATGGTCGGCGACGACTTCGCCTTCGATCCGGGCGTCGGCGTCTGCGGCAAGGCCGGACAGGGCGTCCCCGTCGGCATCGGCCAGCCCAGCCTCAAGATCGGCGGCCTGACGGTCGGCGGCACCGCCGTCTGAGCGAGCGGAACCGTATCGTCACGAAGTGTGTTTCCCCGCCACACTGGAGAGGAAACACCATGCCTACTGAACGCGAAGTCCAACATCCCGATGGCCGGGTTGAACGCATCACTGAAACCAGCGCGGCGCCCACCACGGTCGTCGAGCGTCGCGGCAGCGGCATGGGCGCCATCGTCGCCCTGATCGTCGGCCTGCTGGCCGTGCTGGTGATCGGCTACTTCCTGATGAACATGAACCGCAGCGACGCGGTCAAGGACAACGCCATCGCCGGCGCGGCCGAGAGCGTCGGCAACGCCGCCGACAACATCGGCGAAGCCGCCCGCGACGCCGTTCCGGAACGCAAGTAAGCTCTAGCGCGCCGATTGAGCGGAGGCGGAGGGGCGCCATTCGGGACCGATCGGTTCCAGCCCCTCCGCCTCCAGCCGATCCAATACGCCGTTCGGCTCGGCCAACAGCCGCAAGGGCGCGATGGCGACGGTGACTCCGTCCTCAGCCAGCGCCTTGTCCACCGCCGTATTCCATATCCGACGCAAACCGTCGGCCTGGGCCATCACCGACCAGTAGGAACAGGCCGTCGCCGCCTTTTCCAGGGGCGAATCCAGCACCGCCGGGATCCGGCGCAGACGCCAGTTCTCCGCACGTTGCGCGCCCGCCTCGACCCCGGCCTCCGCCGCCGTCGCCGCAACGTCGATGCAGTCGAGATAGCGTTCCGGCGGCGTCGTCAGAACCTTTTCGATCAGTTCGTCCCCCCTGAAGATGCCGACGGGTTCAGCCGGCGTGCGATTGGCGCGCGTCGCCTGACGGACCAGGCCGGACACCGGACGCCCTCCGCTGCTGTAGCCGCCCAGTTCCATCAGATCGCCCGACAGGATCAGCATGCTGTCGCGGGTCGGGCCTTCGCCTGTCAGGCGCTCGACGCGGGCCTCAAGGTCCGGGGACAGATAGTCGGCGCTGGTGCGCCCGTTCGGCAAACGGGTCAGCGTCCGAAAACGCCAGATCAGACGGCCCACGTCGGCCAGTGACGCCCGCCCCTCGACCGGAAACAGGACGCGGTCGGCACGATTGACCGCCGAGATGAGAGCATCCGTGCGCCACTCCATCTTTCTGGGCAAACCGTCGATCGATCCGACCAGGATCAAGACGCTGTCGCCGCGCCGCACTTCCCACATCGGCGCCTCGATCCGGCGGGCGGTGACGACGATATCCTCGACGGCGTTCGAAGGCGCATCCTGCGCGACGGCCGGCGCGGTCGTCAGCGCCATCGCTGCAAGTAAAAGCAATAGAGAAGATGAGCGCCTGATCATTACACCGCTGTAAACTTCATTACTGTCACTGGCGTAATGAAATCGCTGTAATGATGTCGTCGATTTAATCCACCTTGCGGCCTTGTAACTGGAGATGAACGCGCCGGATCGGCACACCTCTCACCAACACCCGAGGGGAAGATCAATGACAAAGACCCTGCTGCTGGCCAGCACCGCCCTGCTTTTCACCGCCGGCGCCGCATTCGCCGCCGACGCCTCCAACGCAGACAAGCCCCAAGTCGCCGAGGCCCCGGTGCCGACCGGCCCGACCAACCAGGCGCCCCTGGCCGACGCCAGCCAGCGCGGCGTGCTGGTCTTCACGCCGGACTTCTTCGCCGCCCAGCGCCCCAATACGGCGCTCGACATGGTCAACCGCGTCCCCGGCTTCTCCATCGACAACGGATCGGGCGCGCGCGGTTTCGAAGGGGCGGTCGGCAATGTGCTGATCAACAACAACCGCCCGGCCTCAAAGAACGACTCGGGTTCGAACGTCCTGGGCCGGACCCTGGCCAATCAGGTCGAGCGCATCGAACTGATCCGGGGCGGCGCGCCGGGTATCGACATGCAGGGCTATTCCGTCGTCGTGAACGTCATCCTGAAGACGACCGACAGCCGCCAGTCGATCCTGACCTGGAACGCCATGCTGTTCGAAGGCGGCCATGACATCTATGGCGGCTCCTATCAGTTCACGCAGAACAAGGGCGATCGCCGCTGGGGCGTGACCCTGTCGGACGGCATGGGATCCAGCGATTCCAACGGCGTCGGCCGGTCGATCCGTCGCAACGCCGCCGGCGACGTCATCCGCGACGAGCGTTTTGAAAACGACGGATGGGGCGGCGGTCAGAGCATTCGCGGCAACTACACCGGCCCGGTGTTCGGCGGAAAGCTGGAAGGCACCGCCCGTTATGGTCTGAATGACTATCAGAACTGGACCGAGCTTTCGTCGCCCACGTCGCTGCGGCGTAGCGATTATGCCGAAGACGGCGATTCCGGCGAGCTGGGCCTGACCTGGACCCGCACCCTGAACCCGCGCTGGACCCTGGAGACGCGTCTGATCCACGAGTTCTCCAGCTTTGACAGCGTCTCGGGCAGCAACGAGACGCTCAACGGCACGGCCGCGCCGGAGCAGCAGTTCAAGTCCAACGGCGACTCGTCGGAATCCATCCTGCGCGCCTTGGTGCGTCACGAACGCTCGCCCGCCCTGACAGTCGAGGCCGGCGCCGAGATCGCCTACAATATGCTGGACGTGAACCAGGCCTTCACCATCGGCGGCGTCGGCGTTCCCCTGCCCAGCGCCTCGGTCAAGGTCGAGGAGACGCGCGGCGAGGCCTTCAGCAAGGCGACCTGGCGGATCAATCCGAAGCTGACGCTGGAAGGCGGCGTGCGCTTGGAAGCCTCCACCATCAGCCAGTCGGGCGATGCGGATCAGGAAAAGAGCTTCTTCTTCGCCAAGCCGCGGCTGCTGGCGACCTGGACGCCGATGGCCGACAACCAGCTGCGTTTCCGCTTCGAGCGCGAACTGGGTCAGTTGGACTTTGGCGACTTCGCCGCCTCGGCTGAGCTGAGCGACGGCACGGTGTTCGGCGGCAACGTCGATCTGGAGCCGGAACAGCGCTGGATTTCCGAGCTGTCCTATGAGCGCCGCTTCTGGGGCGAGGGCGTGGTCTCGATCGGCTATCGCCACGACCGCATCATCGACGTGATTGACCGCCTTCCCTTGCCCGGTGGCCTGTCGGCGACCGGCAACATCGGCGACGGAACGCTGGATCAGCTGTCGCTGAATGTCGTGGTGCCGCTGGACAAGGTCGGGATTTCGGGCGCCCGGTTCACCTTTAGGAACGATTGGAACAAGACCAGCGTCACCGACCCGACCACGGGCGAGGACCGCCGCATCTCGGGCGTGCGTCCCAGCCAGGCCAATGTCGGCTTCCAGCAGGACATCACCTCTTGGAAGACCCAGTGGGGGATCAACTGGCTGCCGCGTCTGGGCCAGGCGACCTACGATCCGGACCAGACCTTCGCCTGGCGCGGCGCGGACTATCTGGAGGCCTTCGTCGAATACAAGCCCAGCCCGACCCTGTCGCTGCGTGCCCAGCTGAACCTGTGGGACGACTTCACCCAGCAGCGCACGGTCTACGCCACGCGCAATCCGCGCACGGTCGCCTTCGTCGAGGAGCGCTCGATCGACCCGCGCACCTTCGTCTCCTTGCGGGTCCGCAAGACCTTCTGAGGCGCGCTTCACGCAGCAAAAAGCCCCGGCGGATCGCTCCGCCGGGGCTTTTCCTTGATCAGGCGCCGATCAGTGGCTAGGCGTCGAGGCCGCAGGACGGGCGACGTTGCCGTCTTCCTGACCGCGATCGTTCAGGGCAGGGCCAGGGTGGTTGTCCCCGTCATTGGCGCCGTGCGACCAGCCCTTGATGAAGTGGCTGATGACAATGAAGGCCACGCCGATGCCCATGCCCCACAGGCCCAGCAGCTTGAACACTTCAAGCGAGGTCTGCAGCGCAAGGCCCGGGTTCAGCACCTGGCCGCCGACCGTCTCCGTACCCGCCAGGCCGGCGATCCAACCGCCGACATATTGGGCGATGGAGCTGGCCAGGAACCAGACGGCCATCATGAAGCTGACCACCTTGGCGACGGACAATTTTGTAATTTCCGACAGGCCCACCGGCGACAGGAACAGCTCGCCGGTCGTATGGAACAGATAGAGCAGACCCAGCAGGAGCAGCGGCATCTGGAAGGCCGAGTTGGCCATGCCGGCGCCCCACACCACGATCATGAAGCCCAATCCGACCTGGAGAAGGCCGAGGCCGAACTTCAGCGTAGGGTTGGGGTCCAGGTTGCGCTTGCCCAGGAAGGACCAGAGCGCGGCCATGATCGGTGCGAAGATCAGGATGAAGCCCGCATTGAACGACTGGGTCTGGGCCGCCGTGATGGTGGCGTCGATCCAGGGACCCGACGTGCTGAGACCGGCGGCGGCGATCTGGGCCGGGGTGCCGACGGTGACACCCAGAAGCTGGAACGCCTGCGGGGTGATGCTGAGATCGACGTTACGGTCGGCGAACAGGTTCAGCGATGTGCCGGCCTGTTCGAACAGGGTGAAGAAGACGACCGACCCGAAGATCAGCACCAGGGCCAGCATCATCCGCTCACGCTGCGCCTTGTTCTCGCAAACCTTGACGATGACGTAGAGGATGAACAGCAGCGACGCGACGGTGGCGGCGCCCAGGACCCAACCCACCAGGGCGTTGCGCTGAACCATGAACCAGACGACGCCGACGCCCAGGATGCTGAGCAGATAGATCGACCATTCGCGGTTGATCGGACCCAGCATGGGTTTGCTCAGATTGGCTTCGGCCGGAGGCTCGCCCTTGCCTTGCAGCAGGGGTTTGCCCAGCACGAAGACCACCCAGCCCAGCGCCATGCCGACGCCGGCCAGACCAAAGCCTGCCCACCAGCCGACGGTCTGACCCAAAAGGCCGCACAGCACGGCCGCCCAGAAGGCGCCGAGGTTGATGCCGTAGTAGTAGAGGGTGAAGCCGGAATCCCGCCGCGGGTCACCTTGCGGATAGAGCTGTCCGACGATGGTCGAGATGTTGGGCTTCAGGAAGCCGACGCCCATGATGATGAAGGACACCGCCAGATAGAAGACGTTCACGCCCGCCATGTCGCGGGTCGCGTCGATCTTGTATTCGCCGGTCGGCAGCACGGCCGGTAATGGCGAGGCGGCCGGCAGGTTCTCGATCGCCAGGCCGTTCTCGGCCGCCTCGAAGGCGTATTTCTGGCCGTTGACGACGATCGACACTTCACGCGCCGCGCCGCGGCCTTCGGCGTCGATCTGATAGGTCTGACCGGCGTAGGTCAGGGTTTCGGTCGCGGGACGGCCCTCGAAAGCCATCATGCCGTGACCGGCGACCAGGAGCAGGGCGCCGAAGGCGACGGCCTTGCGCGTGCCGATGAAGCGGTCGGCCATGATGCCGCCCAGCAGGGGCAGCAGATAGACCAGCGAGGTGTAGGAGCCGTAGGTCGACCCCGCCATGGCGTCGTCGAACAGGAAGTGTTGCGTCAGGAAGAAGATCAGGATGCCGCGCATGCCATAGTAGGAGAAACGCTCCCACATCTCGGCGAAGAACAGGATGATCAGTCCGCGCGGATGGTGTTTGAGGATCTGCATCAGCACCGGCACGCCTGTGGCGAAGGTGATGATCAGTCCAAGGGCGACGACGATGTTCATGCGCGCGTCCCCCTAATCGTCTTCACGCGTCGTGTAAGTCGCGCCTTCCCCAAATCCGTCCTCAACGGCTCACTCCCAACTGCCGCGCCGCTTATCGGGCGCGCGAAAGGCGCATACCCAGCACAGCGGGCAAATCCGAACAAGTGTTAAGGCTGTCGCGGGGGCGGCCAGGCGACGCGGGGGGAAAGCGAAAGACAACCCTGAGTGATTCCCGGTGGCGCACATCCTGCTAGTGCGTACGTCAGAAACGCACACGGTTTCATAATGGGAAGGAGCGCCAGATGTCTGTCAGACCGATCGACGCTCCAGACCATGAGGCGTTGAACCGGCTGCATCGTCAGGTCGGCTGGCCCGAGCGGTCGCCGGCCGGATGGCGCTGGCTCGAGGCCAATCCGGCGCGGTTGGCGCTGGGCGCGCCCGCGGGATGGGTCGTGGCCGACGAGGACGACAACGCCGTCGCCATGCTGGGCAACTTCATCCAGCGGTTTCGATACGGCGTCCAGGACCACTTCGGCGCCACCGGATTTTCGATCATCGTGCCGCCCAGCCAGAAGGGCGCCAGCCGGCCTCTGATCCGCACCTTTTTGAAACAGCCAAGGCTTTTCGCCCGCTACACCTTCAACGCCAATGCGCGCTCGGCGCCGCTGTACGGCCTGTTCGACATGAAGCCCTGGCCGGCGCAGACCCATGGTCTGAAGCTGACGTGGATCACTGATCGTCTGGCCTGCGCTCAGGGCCGAGGTCTGCGCCTGCTGCTGGGCCGCACCTCCGCCGAGACCGCCGCGCGGCTGGGCGAGCGGCTGATGAACGGGCGCGTGTTTCGCCAGACGCCGCTGATGCTGCCGGCCGGGGTGACGATGCTCCGCGACTTGTCGGACGCCTCGCCCTATGCCGCTTTCTGGCGTCGGTTGTCGCAAGAAGATCGTCTGCTCGCGGACCGCAGCCCGGAAATCCTGCGCTGGCGGTTGGCGGACCCTGACCTGACCCTGCCGCCGGTCATGCTGGCCTGCGTCAGGGACAGCCGAATCGTCGGGATGGCCATGGCGCAGATGACCAAGACCAGCCTGATCGAGCCGCCCTATCTGGATATTGTCGATCTGATCGCGCTGGAGACGGCGCCCGAGGCGATCGCGCTTCTGACCCAGGCCTTGATCGACAACGCCCGCGCGCTGGGGGCCGCCAAGGTGCGGCTGCAGGTGGTGACGCCGCGCCTGCTGGCGCAGTTGGGCGATCTGGCGAAGACGGCGCGGCGCGAAGGCGGCTGGGGACACTGCCACGCCATCATCAACGATCCTGCACTGGCGGCCGCCTGGGCGCCGACACCGTTCGACGGCGACTACGGCATCTGTTCGCGCACGCCGCCGATGCCCAAAACCTTGGCTGCCGCCGCAGTCACGCGCCCCACCTTGGGCGGGCGCGTGTCCAAGGCCTGATCAGGCGTTGGGGCGGGCCTTCAGCTCGTCGCGGATCTCGGCCAGCAGGGCTTCGGTCGCCGTCGGCGCGGCCGGCGCCGGATCGGGCTTGGCGGCTTCCTGACGACGCAGGGCGTTGATGCCCTTGACCACTAGGAAGACGACCCAGGCGACGATCAGAAACTGGATCACGGTGTTCAGGAAGGCGCCGTATTGGATCGCCACCTTCTCGACGGCCTCGGTCGCCGGGTTCTCAGCCCTCAGCACCCATTCCAGTTCCGAGAAATCGATGCCGCCGGTGATCAGGCCGATGGGCGGCATCACCACCTGATCGACCAGGCTTTTGACGATGCCGTTGAAGGCGGCGCCGATGATCACGCCGACCGCCAGATCCACGACATTGCCCTTAACCGCGAACTCGCGAAACTCCGACAGCAGGCTCATGAGATTTCCTTGAGAAAGTTAGATCAGGCGTCGCCCGAGGCGTTCAGCCGCTCGCGCAGCTCCTTGCCGCTCTTGAAGAAGGGCACGGCCTTGGCCGGCACCTCTACGGTTTCGCCAGTGCGTGGATTGCGGCCCGCGCGCGCCGGGCGCGACCGCACGGACAGGGCGCCGAAACCGCGCAACTCGACCCGACCGCCGTCGGACAGGGCCGAGGTCATGGTGTTGAGGATCACATTGACCAGCCGCTCGACCTCGGCGTGAGTCAGGTGGGTGTTTTCCGCTGCAAGCTTCTCGATCAGTTCGGACTTGATCATCTGCGCCCCCCGCGAGCTCGGAATGACGGGCTGTTTCGCCCGCCGTCGATCCAGAGGGACACCCTAACCTTCGACAGGCTCTGGAAAAAGCCCTTATCCGACAATGGTGCGCGTCATTCGCAAGAAATATGTCCGGAGGCGCACACAAGGGTGTGCCAGACAGAGAAAAGGGCGGCGGGATTGCTCCTGCCGCCCTCACTCTTTTGTCGCTATCGCAGAGCGCGCGGCGCTCCGCTGCTTGAGCGAAGCGCCTGACGCTCTTTGGATGAGCGCTTAGTCCTTGGTGCCGGCGTTCTTCAGCGCGGCGCCCAGGATGTCGCCCAGCGAAGCGCCCGAATCGGACGATCCGAACTGTTCGATGGCTTCCTGCTCGTCCTTCATTTCCAGCGCCTTGATCGACACCGAGACGCGGCGCGAGGCCTTGTCCACGGCGGTGATCATGGCGTCGACGCGGTCGCCGACGGCGAAGCGTTCCGGACGTTGCTCGTTGCGGTCGCGCGACAGGTCCGACTTGCGAACGAAGGCCGTGACCGGCGCGTCGTCTTCACCGAACTTGACCTCGATGCCGCCCGACTCGATCGCCGTCACGGTGACGGTGATCTGCTGGCCGCGGCGATAGGTGTCGCCCTCGCCGATCGGATCGCCGCCCAGCTGCTTGATGCCCAGCGAGACGCGTTCCTTCTCGACGTCGACGTCCAGGACCTTGGCCTTGACCATCTCGCCCTTGCGGTAGCGCTGGATGGCTTCTTCACCCGACACCGACCAGTCGAGGTCGGACAGGTGCACCATGCCGTCGATGTCGTTGTCCAGGCCGATGAACAGGCCGAACTCGGTGGCGTTCTTGACTTCGCCCTCGACGGTCGAACCGATCGGGTTGTTGGCGACGAAGGCGTCCCACGGATTGTCCTGAGCCTGCTTCAGGCCCAGCGAGATGCGGCGCTTGGAGGCGTCGACATCCAGAACCACGACGTCGACTTCCTGCGAGGTCGAGACGATCTTGCCGGGGTGGACGTTCTTCTTGGTCCAGGACATTTCCGAGACGTGCACCAGGCCCTCGACACCGGCTTCCAGCTCCACGAAGGCGCCGTAGTCGGTGATGTTGGTGATGCGGCCCGTGTACTTGGCGCCGACCGGATACTTGGCTTCCACGCCGTCCCAGGGGTCCGACTGCAGTTGCTTCATGCCCAGCGAGATACGCTGGGTGTCCGGGTTGATCTTGACGATCTGGACCTTGACGGTGTCGCCAACGGCCAGAACCTGGCTCGGGTGCGAAACGCGCTTCCACGACATGTCGGTGACGTGCAGCAGGCCGTCGATGCCGCCCAGGTCGACGAACGCGCCGTAGTCGGTGATGTTCTTGACGACGCCTTCGCGGACTTCACCCTCGGCCAGCTGACCGACCAGTTCCGTGCGCTGTTCGGCGCGGGCTTCTTCCAGGATGGCGCGACGCGACACGACGATGTTGCCGCGCGGACGGTCCATCTTCAGGATGGCGAAGGGCTGTTCCTTGCCCATCAGCGGGCCGACGTCGCGGACCGGACGAATGTCGACTTGCGAACCGGGCAGGAAGGCCGAGGCGCCGCCCAGGTCGACGGTGAAGCCGCCCTTGACGCGACCGACGATAGCGCCGTTGACCGGCTGGCCTTCGGCGAACACGACTTCCAGACGGGTCCAGGCTTCTTCGCGACGGGCCTTGTCGCGGCTGATGACGGCTTCGCCCAGGGCGTTCTCGACGCGCTCCAGGTAAACCTCGACGTTGTCGCCGACCTTGGGCAGGGCGCCGTCGTCGCCTTGGCCGAATTCGCGCATGGCGATGCGGCCTTCGGTCTTCAGACCAACGTCGATGATGACGATGTCTTTTTCGATGCCGACGACGCGGCCGTGGACGACTTGGCCTTCGCCGAAGTCGCGACCCGACAGTTGTTCGTCGAGCAGCGCCGAGAAGTCGTCGCGCGTGGGGTTGAGAGTATCAGACATGAAGCTCTGGTGTTTCCAGTGGGGCTGTGGCGCGTAACCGAAGGACGATCCCGCGCGAGGTGGACCCCTGACGCAGCGAAAGGCGGCGCGCGGGGCGATGGGAAAAGATGGAATCAGGTCGTCGGGATGCGAGGCCGTTCAGAACGATCAAAACGCCCGCGGAGGCCGAGGGTGGGAGCGTTGGATTTGCGAGGGCAGGTCAGAGACCGTGTTTCGCGCGCGCCGCCTCGACGATACGGCGGGCCGCATCGAAGGCGGCCTCTATACCCAGATCGGTCGTATCCAGCAAGACCGCGTCATCGGCCTGAACCATCGGGGCCGCCCCGCGCCCGGCGTCGCGCTCGTCGCGGCGCTGGATGTCGGCCAGCATGGCGTCAAAGGCGATGTCCGATCCGCGCGCCGTCAGCTGCTTCCAGCGGCGCGTGGCCCGCACCTCGGGCGTCGCGGTGACGAACAGTTTGGCCTGAGCGTTCGGCGCAATCACCGTGCCGATGTCGCGTCCGTCGAGGACCGCGCCGCTCGCCTGGGCCGCGAACGCCTGCTGCAGTTCCAGCAGAGCCGCGCGAACGCCCGCGAAGCTGGCGACACGGCTGGCGGCCTCGCCCGCCTCGCCTGTCGTCAGGCGCGGATCGTCCGACAGACCCGCCGCATCCAGCCCCCGCGCCGCCTGCGTCGCCGCGGCCTCGTCATCCAGTGATCCGCCGTCCGCCAGCACCTTTGCGCCCACGGCCCGGTACAGCAGCCCCGTATCCAGATGCGGCAGGCCATAGGTCTGGGCCAGACGCGCGGCGATGGTCCCCTTGCCAGAGGCGGCCGGTCCGTCGACGGCGATGATCAGGGTCAAGCAGGTCTCCGCAGCGCGTGGCGCATTTCAATCTCGATCCCAAACGCACGGGAGGCCGAACCTGATAGCGACGATCGCCCGACCAATCCAGCCGAAGCCCTCAGTCCCGGCGTCCGACCAAATCACGAATTGCAAGGCTGGCCAGCAGGACCGCCAGGCCCGCCCCGGCCGCAACCGACGCCACATAGAAGCCGAGGACGCTCCAAAACAGCAGGGGTCGGTCCGCCAACAGAACGTCCGGCCCCTTTTGGTTGTTCAGCACCCCGGCATCCAGGCTTTGGACGATCTCTCGGGCTCCGATCACGCAGAACCAGCCGATCAGGATCGCGATCGCCAGCGTCAGGATCGGCTTGATCCAGCCCGACAGCCCCGGCCGGTTCACGACCATGCCTTCCAACGCGCCAGAACCACGACCGCGAAGGCTGCCAGACCTAGCCACACCAGACAGGCGACACCGTTCAGCACCACGCTCGAATAGAAGAAGGCGTCGCCCTCGGCCCTCAGATGCACGGCGCCATGTTTGCCCGAGACCTGGCCTGTCGTCACCCCTTGCCAGACGATCCAGGCCGTCCAGCCGGCTCCGCCCAGACAGGTCAAAAGACCGAGGACCGCGATGCCTCGACCGAGGACGCCGCGCGCGGGCTTCACGCGATCCGCCCGCCCAGCCCGTTCATCATCTCGACGAAGCCGGGGAAGCTGGTGGCGATCATCCCAGGCTCGTCGACCGAGACCGGCTGTTCGGCGGCCAGGCCCAGGACCAGATGGCTCATGGCGATGCGGTGGTCGTGGGCGGTATGGACCAGGCCGCCGCCGCGCACCGACTCGCCCTGGCCGGCGCCGGTGACGATGAAGCCTTCCGGCTCCTCCTCGACCTGAATGCCGCAGGCGCGCAGCCCCTCGACCATCAGCGAAATCCGGTCGCTTTCCTTGACCCGCATTTCACCCACGCCGCGCATGACGGTGACGCCGTCCGCAAAGGCCGCCGTCGCCGCCAGGATCGGATATTCGTCGATCATCGAGGCGGCGCGATCCTCGGGCACGACCACGCCCTTCAGGGACGAGTGACGGGCGGTGATGTCGCCGACCTCTTCGCCCCCGGCCTCACGCCGGTTGGTGATGGTCAGGTCGGCGCCCATCTCGATCCAGGTGTCGAACAGGCCGGTGCGAAGCGGGTTCAGCATCACGCCCTCGACCGTGACCTCCGACCCCGGCACGATCAGACCGGCCGCCAGGGGAAACGCCGCCGAGGACGGATCGCCCGGCACGGCGACGAAGGTCCCGGTCAGGGCCTGACCGCCCTTCAGAGTCACCTTCCAGCCCTCGCCCCTCTCCTCGACGCCCACCTCGGCGCCAAAGGCCCGCAGCATGCGCTCGGTATGGTCGCGGCTCTTTTCCGGCTCGACCACGGAGGTGACGCCCTCGGCGTTCAGACCCGCCAGTAGGATGGCCGACTTCACCTGGGCCGAGGCCACCGTCTGCACATAGTCGATGGCCTTCAGCGCGCCGCCGGTCAGGGCCACAGGAAGCCGATCCTCGGCCGCCTGCCAGTCGAACGCCGCACCCATGTCCGCCAGGGGTCCCGTGACCCGCTTCATCGGCCGCTTTCTCAGCGAGCCGTCGCCATCGAAGGTCGCGGTCAGCGGATAGCCGGCCGCCGCCCCCATCAACAGACGCACCCCGGTTCCGGCGTTGCCGCAGTCAATCACCGACGACGGCGTCTTAAAGCCGTCCGCCCCCTCGATGCGCCATCTGCCGTCGCCGGTCCGCTCGACCTTGGCGCCGAAGGCCTCGACCGCTCGGGCGGTGGCCAGGACGTCGTCGCCTTCCAGCAGACCCTCGACCTCGGTCACGCCCGACGCCATTCCACCCAGGATCATCGATCGGTGCGACATCGACTTGTCGCCTGGCGCGCGGACCTTTCCGGTCAGGGCGGATGCGCGGCGCGAAGTCAGTTGGGACGGCATGATCACCCGCTTCAGGCTGTATTGTGCGAAGGGCCGCGCGGGCGGCGCGAAAGACAGCTTTTGACAGCGGGTCAAAGGGGTGGCAAGGGACCGCCCCGAATTCAACCCGTTGAAAGCATCCAAACGTGGCCAATCCCGAACTGGGCGCCAAACAGGTCTGCCCCAACTGCCAGGCGAAGTTTTACGACCTGAACCGTCGCCCTGCACACTGCCCCAAATGCGGAACCGACTTCGATCCCGAAGAGGCGATGAAGCTGCGCAGCCGCCGCGCCCGTCCCGGCTATCCGTCTGACGATGAGGACACGGAAGATCAGGTCAAGGACAAGAAGGTCGACGGCGACGAGGACGAGGAAGACGACGTCAAGACGCCGGAAATCGACGAGGAAGGCCACGAGCCGATCCTGACCCCGGACGACGAGGACGAAGACTCCCCGGCTGACGCCTCGGAAGAAGCCGGCATGGGCTCGACCGACGGCGACGACGATCTGCTGGCCGACGACGATGACGACTCCGTGCCGTTCATCGAAGACGAAGACGACGACTCGATCGACGACGAGATCGCCAAGCCGTCGCGCGACGACGACTGATTTTCGGGCCTATCGCGCTTCGCGCTACATGAGGCCCGTCTTCTTCGGGGCTTGTGGATAGGCTCAGATTCTTGTTGCACCCGCCGCATTTCCCGTTAGGGAGACGCGGCGGGACAGCAGGCCTTTCATACCTTTCGGTTTGGAAAACCTGCGTATTTTCACCCTTGGGAACGCGGTGAAAATAAATCTCGAAACGGGCTTGATCGCAGAAAAGGCCTGACCTAGTTTCCGCCGCCTCGCCGGGGGCCATCGCAAGATGAACCGGGCGATCCAGACCGACAGGTCCGGGGCTTTAGCTCAGTTGGTAGAGCGCTTGCATGGCATGCAAGAGGTCAGCGGTTCGACTCCGCTAAGCTCCACCATCGTCACCTCCGAGCACCGCAAGGTGTTCGGAGGGACGGCCATCCTCCCCCACATTTTCGATCTGCAGAAATCGCCATTCGGCGCGCCACTAGGCGCCCGTCTCTCGTCCGATGACGAATGCGGCAGGCGGCTCGATCCGAACCTCCCGCCGCGATAGCCGCCGATCAGTTCTCGACTTCGGTCGATCCCTGGCGGAACTCTTCGGCCGGCACGAAGGCCGAGCCTTCTTCATCCAGCACCCAGACGCCGATCAGGGCGGGGTGATCCGGGGTGACGTCTTCGTCCAGCAGGTCGCCCTCATAGACGCCGACGTTGCTGTAATCGAAATCCAGCAGCAGCTGATCGGCCATGTCGATCATTTCGTCGGCCATGCGCCGTGCATAGCCCACCGCCTCGCTGGCGTCGGAAAAGTCGTCCGTCAACGTGTTGACCTCTGCGGCCTCGCTGCCCTGGACGGCGCTGGTGGTGACGATGGTGAATGCGGACATAGTGATCTTTCTTGAGTCTAAGGACTTCACCTAGCCCGTTTGGCCCCGCAACACGTCGAAATTCGGTTGCGCCATCGACGCTATCGATCGGCCCCGCCACGATCGTTGCGCTTCGTCGCGCGATAGACCTTCTGCAAGCCGCCCAGCCGCCGGCGTTCCGCAGCCTTGGCGATCCGTTCCGCCTTGTCCCCTGCGGCCGCCAGTTCCGACTTCAGCTTCTGGAAATGCGCCCAGCGCGGTCCCTCCAGCGTGCCGTCCGCCAGGGCCGCCTGGACAGCGCATCCCGGCTCGCTCACATGGCCGCAGTTGGTGAAGCGGCACTCCTGCATCAGGTGTTCGATATCGTCGAAGACCGCTTCCACACCCTCTTCGGCGTCGATCAGGCCCACTTCGCGGATGCCGGGCGTGTCGATGATGAGACCGCCGCCGGGCAGCGGGATCAGCTGGCGATGGCTGGTGGTATGCCGTCCCTGGTCGTCGGATGCGCGGATCGCCTGGGTCGCCATCCGATCCTCGTTCAGGAAGGCGTTGACCAGGGTGGACTTGCCGACACCCGACGAGCCGATCAGGACACAGGTCTCGCCCGGCTTCACCTGAAGACGCAGCGCCTCAAGGCCGACGCCTTTGCGCGCCGAGACGGTCAGGACCAGGGTCTGTGTCTCCAGCGCCGCCACCTGAGCGGCCTCGGCTTGGGGGTCGGCGCTGATATCCGACTTCGTCAGAACGAGAACAGGCCGCGCTCCGCTGTCCATCGCGGCAGCCAGGAAACGCTGTATCCGGCGCGGATTCAGATCCGCATTCATCGAGGTGACGACGAAGGCCACGTCGATATTGGCCGCCAGGATCTGGGTTCGACGCGCGCTGTCCGCCGCCCGCCGCACGAAGGCCGTATGGCGAGGCAGGACGGCATGGATGGTGGCGGCGCCGTCCTGAGGGTTCGGCGACAGCGCCACCCAGTCGCCCACTGCAGGGGGCCCAGTCTCCTGAGCTTCGTGCCGCAGTCGGCCGGACGCCTTGGCCTGAAGCTCGCCCGCATCCGTGACGACCAGATAGCCGTTGCGATGCTGGAGGATGACGCGGCCCGGCGTGTGACCGGCATGGGCATGCGGCGCAAACGCCATCGCCCAGACCTCGGACCATCCATACTGTTCGATCAAGTCAACGGCATCCCTGTCGCTCGCGCTCCTCAGCCGGCTTGTGCTGAACACTGTCCCAAAGCCTTGCCAGTCGGCGGGGCCGCGAACAAGCATGCTCGCCGACCCAGCGCCTCGGGAACGAAATGTCGGTCGGCGGCGCTCCGCTATCGAGACGATGTTCAGCGAGGAAAAACAGCGATGAGCGAGATCAAGGAAGGCATGGAAGTCATCGGAGCCGACGGCGTGCACGTCGGCGTCGTGGACCGGGTGGAGAGCGACCGGATCAAGCTAACGCGCCGCGAGAACACCGGCGCCCACGCCGATCACCACCACTATATCGAGAACGGTTTCGTCGCCGGCGTCGAGGGCGACAAGGTGCGCCTGTCGGCCAACGCCGATGTCGCCGTCACCCTTGAGGAAGAAGAGTCCGGCCGCCCGGTCGATCTCTAACCGAACGGCTGCGCGTGCCTAAAGCAGCGTGGCGGCCAGATTGACCGTCAGCGCCAGGATAACGGCGTTGAAGAACCAGGCGATCAGGCTGTGAAACGTCGCCAAGCCGCGCAGCTTGCGGCTGGATATCTGCACATCGGCCGTCTGGTTCGCCACGCCAATGATCAGGGCGAAGTGCAGAAAGTCCCAGTAGTCCGCGTCCTCCTCACCCGGAAAGATCAGCCCGCCCTGATCGCCTTTACCGTCGTCACGCGGGGCGTAGAAGCCATGGGCGTAATGCAGGGCGAAGATGATGTGCACGTACAGCCACGACAGGCCGACGGTGCACACTGAAAAGACCGCCTGCCCGACCGTCGGCTTGCCGTCGCTGGCCACCATGGCGAGGACCAGGACCACGACGCTGGCCACGGCCGCCGCCATGCTGAGCGGCAGAACGAGAATGCCCGCCTGATCCAGTTCCGCCGCGCGACGCCGCATCGCCTCCTGAGAACGCGCGCGGAAGATCCGCACAAAGGTGGCAACGAGAAAGGTCGCCACGCCCGCGTCCCAGCCGGCCGCCAGTCGCATCGGCCAGCCGAGGCTGGCCGGCGCCAGCGTCGCGACGGCCGACATGACCAGCAGCCCGAGCCATAGCGACAAATGCAGACGGAACAGGCGCGCGACAGATCCCATGCCTGCGAGATTGCGCATTCCTGGCGGCACGTCCAGCGACCGCGCGGCCTGTGGAGCGGCTACGACAAAATGGATTTCGTCTCATTGAGGGACATGTCTGTCGGCGACGTCATAGAAGTGTCGCTTATCGTTTCGGGGGAAACGCGAATGCTGGTGTCGATCGTGATCGGCGAGGCTCTCTATCTGGCGCATCGCTGTCGGCGGGCGCTGATCGCCTCGCCCGTGGTGCTGGTCGGTCTGTGGGCCGTGATGACCGTCATGCCGCACGGGTCGGTGCACTTGCCGAACTGACGACGCGCCGTCGGCGGTCGTTCCAGGCGCCGGACCGAATCCGGCGCCCCAGGCGTTATCAGGTGTGAACTCCACGCCGAGGACGCCCTGACCGACTTCACGCCATCCCCCCAACGCATCCGCGTCATCGACCTGGAGACGGCCGGATCCGGCCCTCAGGACGTCTGCGAGATCGGGTGGCAGGACGTGGTGCGTGACGGGGCCGGCCCATGGCGTCTGGATGCGACGCGCGGCGCCCGTTTCGTAAATCCCGGTCGGCCGATTTCGCCCGACACCATGGCGATCCATCACATTCTGGACGAGTGGGTTCAAGACGCCGGCTATTGGAAGGCCGTCGCCCCGCTCATCCTTCGTCCCGAGGCGGGCGTGATCGCCTTGGCGGCTCACCGGGCCAGCTTCGAGCAGCGGTACTGCACCCCTGCCCTTTCAGGCGGCGCAAGGTGGATCTGCACCTGGAAATGCGCCCTGCGGCTGTGGCCCGACCTGCCGCGCTTCTCCAACCAGATGCTGCGCTATCTGCGCCGGCCCGAGGGATTGGTGCATGAACTGGGCCTTCCGGCGCATCGCGCCCTGCCAGACGCCTATGTCACCGCCCATCATCTTCGCGACATGCTAAACCAGACGACCGTCGAGCAGCTACTGGCCTGGAGCCGCGAACCGGGATTGCTGCCCCGCGTGCCCGCGGGCCCTGAACGCGGCAAGGCGTGGAGCGCGGTGGATGCTGTCCGGCTTCAGGTCCTGGCGTCAGGACGCGACATCGACATCGCCTTCACCGCCGCGACCGAGCTTCGCCGCCGCGGCCTGATGACGGACACGGCCGTCCGGACGTCGGATCAGGGACGGTTGCTCTAGCGCGCAAACGGCAGCCAGGGCTGATGGCGACTGATCTGAAAAGAAAGGGAAATGGTGGACGCGACAGGGATTGAACCTGTGACCCCCTCGATGTCAACGAGGTGCTCTCCCGCTGAGCTACGCATCCGCCGTAGGGCTCCGAAAAACGTCTTCGGAGCGGGAAGAGCGGTCGTATAGCGGCGAGGCCGGTCGGCATCAAGCCGATTTAACGGCAAGAATGCGATTTCTCGCCAAACGCCGCTCGACCCACGCAGCGAAGGTTCAGGCGGCGACCATCCGCTCGACCTCATTGACCAGATCGCGCAGGTGGACGGGCTTTGACAACACCTTGGCGTCCGGCGTGGCCTGGGCGGCCGTCAGGGCCACGGCGGCGAAGCCGGTAATGAACATGATGCGCAGGCCGGGCTGGCGGGCGGCGGCGACGCGGGCGACTTCTATCCCGTCCGCGCCCGGCATGACGATGTCGGTCAGCAGGAGGTCGTAGGGACCATGTTCCAGGGCGTCGATGGCGTCATCGCCGTTCTCGCAGTCGATGACCTGGTGGCCTGCCCGCTCCAGCGCGCGCGTCAGAAATCCGCGCAACGAACCGTCGTCTTCGGCCAGGAGAATACGCGCCATTCGAGAAACACCCTTGAAACAGACCGCAAACCTAGAGCCGGAACGGTAAACCGCCGATGAAATTCGCCGATCAGCCGACTTCCTTCCACAGCGAAACGCGCTAAGCGGGAGCATGACCGACGGCGGCGACAGCTTTTCGATCACCGCCCCGGCGGCGGACGCGCCCGCGACGGCGCTGGTGTTCGCCTCGCCCCACTCCGGCGACCTGTATCCCGACGACATGGGCGCCGCGCCGGGCCTGTCGCGCGCCAGCCTGAAGAGCGCCGAGGACGCTTTGGTCGGGAGTTTGGTCGCAGAGGGACCGCGCAGCGGGGCCGCGCTGATCGAAGGCCGGATCGGCCGGGCCTATGTCGATCTGAACCGCGATCCGTTTGAGCTTGACCCGGCCCTGATCGCGGATCTGGAGGGGCCGGTCGGGGCCAAGACGGCCGCCGGTTATGGCGTGATTCCCCGATTGGCCGGCGACGGCACGCCGCTCTATGCGCGCCGGCTGACGCTGGCGGAGGCCGCGCACCGCATCGCCAGGGTCCACGCGCCCTATCACCAGGCCTTGGGCGACCTGATGCAGTTGACGTGCGCGACGCACGGACGAGCCGTGCTGATCGACTGGCATTCGATGCCGGCGCGCGCCGTCGGGGCCGAGGTCGTGCTGGGCGA
Source organism: Brevundimonas sp. UBA7838 (assembly GCF_002500885.1). NCBI lineage: Bacteria > Pseudomonadati > Pseudomonadota > Alphaproteobacteria > Caulobacterales > Caulobacteraceae > Brevundimonas > Brevundimonas sp. UBA7838. The sequence continues at coordinate 4,600 of NZ_DLTK01000030.1, read as the reverse complement.
TCGTTACGGCTCGGCCTGCAGCGCGCGGCTCAGCCGGCGGCTGCGCGAGTTGTTCGAGGGCTTGGGCTGGCGCGTGGCGCAGAACCATCCCTACGCCGGCGGTTGGTCCACCCAGCGCTGGGGGCGGCCGGACGAAGGCTATGAGGCCATCCAGATCGAGCTGAGCCGCAAACTCTATCTGGACGAGACGACGCTGGCCCCCAACGCGACCTACGCCAAGACGCACAAGGCCCTATCCCGTGTGATCGCCGCCCTGTGCGCAGACGCGTGGTCGGCCTGACTGATCGCTGATCAGATCAAAAAAAAAAGCCGCACCCGAGGGTGCGGCATTAAAAGTCTATAGGGAGGAAACGCCCAGGAAGGGCAAGACGCCCGGAGGCGTCAGAGGTCAACTTAGGTTGCGATGCACAATGGGTCAAGACCCATGAGCGCCCGCATTGTCACGCCTTGTTACGCACATATGGCGAGTCGCCTGACAAGACGGCGCTCTTTCGACGAAAGTCGGACGGGTGCTCAATCTCGCAACTGCGAAAGGATCGGTTTAGTTGTCCAACAGCCGCCGCGCATTGCGAATGGCGCGAGCGGCGGGCGACGCTTCCTGACGATAGATCAACAGGCCGAACGAGGACGCCACACCCAAGGCCAGCCACAGCGGTCCAAACAGCCAGGCCGCCGCCGCCAGGGCGAAGTAATAGCCGCGCACACCCTGACTGAAGGAACTGAGCGCCGGGTTCAAAAGCTGGCCCGCCGCCTCGCTGAAGGCCTTGCGGTCGGTCTTGGTGTGGATCTCCGGCGCCGCGCCGATCAGCGCCAGGGCGTAGTTCATCTGACGCAGCGCCCAGATAAAATCCAGAAAACCGCGCGCCAGGCAGATCAGCACCAGCGCAAGCTTGGCCTCCAGAATCTTCATCGGCACGTTTTCGGCGCCGACGGCGGCGAACCCCTGAAGCGCGCTCTCGCCGCCGAACAGGATGCCCGCGACCGCCGCGATCAGCAGCAGGTTGGTGGAGGCGAAGAAGGAGGCGGAGTTGATCGAATGACCCATCAGCTGGCTGTCGATCAGCTTCATCTCGCGATGGGTCATGGACTGCATCCAGGCCGCCCGGACATGCTCCATATCCTGGTTCAGCGAGCCGCCCCGTCGGCTGATGAAAGCCAGGATGGGGCTGTATCCCAGCCAGCAGATGAAGAAGAGGGCCAGCGCCGCCCAATCGGTCCAGGTCATGATCCAGATGTCCGCGATGATGCGCCGCGACGCAAGTCCGCCGGGCCCGTGTTCGCCACATGTCGCCCTTGCCGTGACGGGCCGGGGAGCCTATCACCCTTCGCCTTTCAAAGTTTCGCAGTCGCAGCAAAGACCCGCCATGAACCTCGACGCCATTCCCGTCGGCCCGAACGCTCCCTGGGACATCAACGTCATCATCGAAATTCCGCAGGGCGGCCTGCCGGTGAAATACGAGATGGATAAGGCCTCGGGCGCCCTGTTCGTCGACCGCTTCCTGCACACCGCCATGTACTATCCGGGCAACTACGGTTTCGTGCCGCACACCCTGTCGGACGACGGCGACCCCTGCGACGTGATCGTGTTGAACCCGACCCCTGTCGTTCCGGGCTGCGTCATCCGTTCGCGTCCTATCGGCGTGCTGAAGATGACAGACGAGGCCGGCGGCGACGAAAAGATCCTGGCCGTGCCGGTCGACAAGCTGAACCCCTATTACACCGAGATCGCCAGCTATCGTCAGCTGCCGGCCATCCTGATCGAGCAGATCGAGCACTTCTTCACCCGCTACAAGGATCTGGAGAAGGGCAAGTCGGTCAAGGTCGAGGGCTGGGGCGACGCCGGCGAGGCGGCCGACCTGATCGCCAAAGGCATGCAGGCCCACCAGGACAAGCTGGCCAAGAACAAGGCCGCCAACGCCGCCTGATACGGGCGATAAGCGCTTGAAGCCTTAAGGCGTCCTCCGATCAGGGGACGCCTTTTTGCTGACCGTCAGGCTCGCCATTCGTGTCGCAGAAGGGCGTACTGACACGTGTTGACGTAGATCGGCTGGCCCGCGGCGTCGTTCACGAACGAGATAAACTCGCGGAACAGTCCTTCTCGCCGCATGCCCAGCCGTTCGCAAAGCCTCTGTGACGCCAGATTGTCGTCCTCAACATAGGCGTACAGGCGACGGGCCGCCTTGTCCTTGAACAGATGGTCGACCAGGGCGCGGGCCGCCTCTAACGCATAGCCGGCGCCCGCATAGGCGCTGTTGAAGTTCCAGCCGATGGACCAGGTGTCCGGCGCCTCGAATATTGCGAAGACATCGCCGATGACATGGCCGCCGGCCTTGGACTGGACGGCGATATATTCGCCCTCGGCTGCGCGCTTGAGGACTTCCGCCTCGGCCGCCGCCATATCCTGAAGCGCCATCGCGGCGAAACAGGCGGCGCGCGGCTGATGAAGGTAGGCGAGCAAGTCTGCGGCGTCGCCGGCCTGAAAGCGTCGAAGGGTCAGACGATCCGTTTGCAAGGGGGTCATCGTTAAGCCTGTCGTGCAGCGTGCGCGGTTCTGACGATCGGCATGACGCCTTTTCGCCGATGACGATAGGATTTTGTGCGCGCTGCGACGCCCCGCCCCTCTCCCGCAACGGTTCGGCCTCTCCTATCTGCGTCGCATGACCGAACTGACCCCCCGCGAGATCGTCTCCGAACTGGATCGCTATATCGTCGGCCAGAACGACGCCAAGCGCGCCGTCGCCGTCGCCCTGAGGAACCGTTGGCGCAGGAAGCGCGTGCCGGCGGACCTGCGCGACGAGGTGACGCCCAAGAACATCCTGATGATCGGCCC
>NZ_DLTK01000030.1:1223-1449 GCF_002500885.1 Brevundimonas sp. UBA7838 | reverse complement strand
GGTCGGCTATGTCGGCCGCGATGTGGATCAGATCGTGCGCGACCTGGTCGAGAGCGCCCTGATCATGGTGCGCGAGCGCCGGCGCGGCGACGTGCGGGCCAAGGCCGAGGCCGCCGCCGAGGACCGGATCCTGGACGCCCTGGTCGGACCGGGCGCGGGCGCGGCGACGCGGGACAGTTTCCGAAAGAAGCTGCGCGCCGGAGAACTGGACGACAAGGAGATCGAG
>NZ_DLTK01000030.1:589-987 GCF_002500885.1 Brevundimonas sp. UBA7838 | reverse complement strand
GGCGGCGGCAACGTCGGCCTGCTGAACCTGTCGGAAATGCTGGGCAAGATGGGCGGCGGGCGCACCAAGACCGTCAAGCTTGCGGTGCGAGATGCGACGACGCCCCTAATCGCTGAAGAAGGCGACAAGCTGCTGGATCAGGACAGCCTGACGCAAGAGGCGCTGAAACTGGCCGAGAACGAGGGCATCGTCTTCCTGGACGAGATCGACAAGGTGGCGGCTCGCCAAGGCGCGTCAGGCGCCGACGTGTCGCGTGAAGGGGTGCAGCGCGACCTGCTGCCCTTGATCGAGGGCACCACGGTCTCGACGAAATACGGACCGGTGAAGACCGACCATGTGCTGTTCATCGCCTCAGGCGCCTTCCACGTCGCCAAGCCCAGCGACCTGCTGCCCGAGCT
>NZ_DLTK01000030.1:0-436 GCF_002500885.1 Brevundimonas sp. UBA7838 | reverse complement strand
CCTGACCGAGCCGGAAGCCAATCTGATCCGTCAGAACCAGGCCCTGCTGGCGACCGAGGACGTGACCCTGACCTTCACCGACGATGCGGTCGAGGCGATGGCCGATGCGGCGGTGGCGGCCAACAGCGCGGTCGAGAACATCGGTGCGCGCCGGCTTCAGACCGTGATGGAGCGGGTGTTGGAGGAGACCAGCTTCAAGGCCTCGGAACTGTCGGGCCAGACCGTGACCTTCGACGGCGACGCGGTGCGCGAGAAGATGGACGCCCTGACCAAGGACGTCGATCTGAGCCGCTTCATTCTGTAGCGACGCGCTCGGCGGCCTTGCGGTTCTGGCGGCCGCGCAGGCGATCCGGCACCCGCTCGGCCTGGCGCTGGGTGAAGGCTAGGGCCGCGGGATTGCCGCGCCGGGCGCCGATGCTGTCGGCGACCTTGGCGC
>NZ_DLTK01000062.1:0-9604 GCF_002500885.1 Brevundimonas sp. UBA7838 | reverse complement strand
GGCGCGGCGGGCGCCTTGGCGGCCTCGTCCTTGCGCCCGCAAGCCGCCACGCCGGTCAGCCCCAGCGCCGCAGCGCCGCTCAGCAGAAACCGACGCGACAATCCGCTCGCGCTCGCCAGACGATCAGCCATTCAAAACCTCCGCAGGACGCCGGGACCCGCGTCCGACGCACCCTGATGTCTTGGGCTTAATCGGGTTCGCAGGTCCGGTCAAAACGCAAGACGGCCTATTCGGGCTTGCGGAAACGCAGGGTCATCCGATCGCTCTCGCCGATGGCGTCGAAGGCGGCGCGTTCCTCGGGCGTCAGGGTGCGGCCGGACGGATCGTTGCGCGCGGCCGACTGGCGGATCGGCGGCAGGGTCCAGACGCCGAACGGATGATCGTGATCGTCCTTGGGATTGGCGTTGAGCTCGCTGCGCGCCTCCAGCACGAAGCCGGCGTTGCGCGCCTCATGGATCACATAGCTTTCGGGCACATAGCCGGTGGAGGCGACGTCTGCGACATTCAGACCCTCCTCACTGCGATGCTGCTCGACGGCCAGCACGCCGCCGGGCTTCAAGGCCTTGAAGAAGGCCTGCAGATACGGCTGGGTCCGGCCGTCGCGCGACCAGTTGTGGAAGGCGCGGGCCACCAGGATGAAGTCGGCGGTTCCGTCCGCCACGCCCATGCTTTCCAGCGGGCGATTGACCGGCACATAACGCCCGCCGGTCGCCGCCGCATAGGGCTCCAGAATGTGCCGCCACCAGCTAGCGCCGCCCGGCTCGATCTCCACCACCGTCATGCCCGGCGTCAGACCCCAGAAGGTCAGAGATTCATACGGATGACGATAGACGTCGCGCGCCCGGTCGGCGGCGGGCCGGGTCTCGGCCGCGATGGCGGTCTGCAAGGCCGTGTCGTCGGAGAAGGTCGGCATGGCGCTAGACAGGGCCGAACGCGGCGGCGTCCACGCGCCCTGGGTCTGGGGCGACTGTTGGGCCAGGGCGGGGGCGGCGGACAGCAGGACGGCGGCGAGGCCGTAGACGGCAAGGCGCATGATCGAGGGCTCCAGGTTCAGGTCGTTCTCCATAGGCAGGCGGGCCGCCCGCGCAAATGAACTTCGCGAGACACAGGCGGATTTGACGCAAGCAAAATCGTGCAGGCGGCGCCCTTGACGCCGTTTCGCCGGTTCCCATCTTTGCTTCCGAGGACGCCGATTTCGGGTTCTCCAGACTGACGGCGCCGGTTTCGGGTCGTCGATCTGATCTCCCACCGTCCGGGCCAAAACGCCGGGCGGCTCAACCTTGCTGATCCTCAGGAGGATGCTGATGCGTACCTATGATTTCACCCCGCTGTACCGTTCGGCCGTCGGCTTCGACCGTCTGGCCAATCTGCTGGAAAGCGCCTCGCGCGCGACCAGCCAGGACACGGGTTATCCCCCCTACAACATCGAGACCACGGGCGAGAACGCCTATCGCATCGAGATCGCCGTCGCCGGCTTCAGCCCCGACGAGCTGAACATCGAGGTGAAGGAAAACCTGCTCACCGTGACCGGCCGCAAGACCGCCAACGACGATACCGCCACGCAGAAGACCTATCTGCATCGCGGCCTGGCCGAGCGCGATTTCGAGCGCCGCTTCCAGCTGGCCGACTATGTCGTCGTCAACGACGCCAATCTGCTCAACGGTCTGCTCTCGATCTCGCTAAAGCGCGAACTGCCCGAGGCGCTGAAGCCCCGCCGTATCGAAATCGGCGCCGGCCAGCCGCTGATCGAAGGCCAGGCCGAGAAGAAGGCTGAAGCGGCCTAAGCCGTTTCAAGGCGAACTATGAAAGGGCGGCGTTCGCGCCGCCCTTTTTCTATGCCGCCAGGTGCGAGAAGGCGGCGACGACCTGTTCATAGGCCGGCCGTTTGAACGGCACGATCAGGTCGCAGGCGTCCGACAGCGGCCCCCAACGCCAGGCGTCGAACTCGACTTCATCGTCGGCCGCCAGATCGATCTCGGCCTCGTCGCCGGTGAAGCGGAAGGCGAACCACTGCTGCTTCTGACCCTTGAAACCGGGCCAGGCCTTGGCGTTGTTCATGGCTTCGGGCGGGAAGTCGTACAGGATCCAGTCGTCCGTCCGCGCCAGCAGTTCGATCGAGGTGACGCCGGTCTCCTCATGCAGTTCGCGGCGGGCGGCGGCTTCCAGATCCTCGCCCGCATCGACGCCGCCCTGCGGGAACTGCCAGTTATGCGGACCGGGCGTGGCGTGGCGCTGGCCGTACCAGACCAGGCCGTCGCGGTTGAACAGCACGACCCCGACATTGGGCCGATAGGCGTCGAGATCGGACACTAGCGCCCCGGCCGCATCGACATGGACGAGGCCGGCGCCAGTTGCAGGCCGCGCTGTTCCAGACCGGCGGTCCAGCGGGCGGCGGCCTCGACCGTCACCGGATAGCTGAAGCCGGCCCCCAGGGCCGAACCGCGCAGCTTGGCCTGGGCTTCGAGGCCGTTCAGGGCGGCGACGATGGCGGCGGGCGACTGCGTCCGGTCGATGACGCGGTCCGCGCTGGCCCGCGCCCAGGCGCCCGGTCGACGCTGGAACGAGCCGTCGTCCAGGAAGGCGACGCCGCGCTGGCGCAGGACGCTCAGGAAGGCGTTCATGCCCGTGTCCGAGCCGGCGAACCGGTCGCCCAGATAGTTGGTCACGCCGAAATAGCCGGTGGCGCGGCTCAGCAGCCAGTCCATCTTGGCGGTCACGTCGTCGGCGCCGCCGTCGGCCAGCAGCGTATAGGGGCCGGGGTCGTTGTCGGGATAGCCGGTCGGCTCCATCGGCATTTCCAGCATGACCTCATGGCCCTGGGCGCGCGCCTGGTCGATCCAGCCCTGCAGATTGTCGGCATAGGGCACGAAGCTGAGCGTGACCTCCGGCGGCAACCGTTCGATGGCCGCGCGGGTGGTGACGGCGTTCAGGCCCAGCCCGCCGACGATCAGCGACACGCGCGGCTTACCGTTCGGTCGGAACGGGCGAGCATAGGCCTGGGCTGGCACGCGGCCGTCGGGCGCAATCATCGGCAGGGGACCGTTGGATCCGGGTTGCGACAGGCCGGCGATGGGGGCCTTGGCCAACGGAGAGGCGGCGTGGACCGGCGCCGTGATGGGCGCGCCCTGACCCGAGACGCTGCCGCCGTCCGGCAGGGTGATGACGGCGTCGCCGCCTGCGGCCGGATCGGCGCCGCCCGCCAGATTTTGATACAGCCCCATCGCGCCCATGGAGAAGGCTTCGAAGCCCGTCGGCGCCGGCGCTTGCGCTGCGGCCGCCTCGCGTTCCAGCGCGACATGGGCCGAGGGTGTTCCCGCCTTGGGATCACCCAGCACCGTCAGGAACAGGGCGCTGGTGCTGAGCAGCAGCAAGCCTGCCAGACCCGCCGCGACCGGCGGCTTCTTCAGGGCGTCGACGACAGGTTTCAGGCTCGGGCCGTCCTTGGCGCGCGGGGCGGTCCCGGCGGTGGCGGCGAGTGCGGATTGGCGTTTGGCGAACATGGGCAAGAGTGGAACCGATCTGGAATCCTACGCCCGCATCATCGGGCGCCGTCGGTTAAGAAACCCTAACGGGCGGTTCACCATGATCGACGCGGTGATTTCTGGGAGCGGCTGTCACGGATCGTGCGTTGACGCGGGCGACTTCGCCCTTCCAGATGCCCATCTCCCCGCGCCGACCCCAAGCCGTCCTAGGATATTTCAGATGATGAGCCCCGCCGCCGACGACGCCCTGCGTGACGAAGTTCGACTGCTGGGCGGCATTCTGGGCGACATCATCCGCGACGAGGGCGGTCAGGCCCTGTTCGACCATGTCGAGGCGGTGCGACAGGCCTCGATCGCCTATCACCGCGACCCGGCCTCGCACCCTGCGCAGCGTCTTGAGAAACTGCTGACCGCCATGTCGGTGGATCAGGCGGCCGGTCTGGCGCACGGCTTTGCCTTGTTCTCGCTGCTGGCCAATATCGCCGAGGACCGCTCGACCCGTCGTCGCGCCCAGAGCCAGGCCGTGGCCGGCGCCCGTCCCGACACGCCGGAAGGCGCGCTGAAGCGTCTGGCCGATCAAGGCGTGGACCGCGAGGCCGTGCGCGCCCTGCTGGATCAGTCGCTGATCTCGCCCGTCCTGACCGCCCACCCGTCCGAGGTCCGGCGCAAGAGCGTCATCGACCGCATCGCCGCCATCACCGACCTGCTGGACACCTGCGACAAGGCCGGCGACGCCTGCACCCTGGAGGCCATCGCCGAACCGCTGCGCCGCCAGATCGTCATCCTGTGGGCCACGCGGCTGGTCCGCACCCAAGGCCTCGTGGTGCAGGACGAGATCGACACCGTGGTCTCCTTCCTGGACCGCATCTTCCTGCACGTCGCGCCCAAACAGTTGTCGGCCTGGCGGCGGTTGCTGGAGACGCCTGACCTCAAGCCCTTCATGCGCGTCGGCACCTGGGTCGGCGGCGACCGCGACGGCAATCCCAACGTGGACGCCACGGTCATGGCCGCCGCCTTCCGTAGCCAGGCGCGGGCCGTGCTGACCTTCTATCTGGACGAGGTGCACGCCCTGGGCGCCGAACTCAGCCTCGCGGCCGAACTGGCCCAGGTGTCGCCCGAGCTTCAGGCCCTGGCCGACGCCGCCCACGATCCCTCGCCCCACCGCGCGGACGAGCCGTATCGCCGCGCCTTGACCGGCGTCTATGCCCGCCTGGCCGCCACGCACGAGAAGCTGGGCGATGCCCCCCCGCCCCGTCGCCCGGCGGTCCAGGCCGAACCCTATCCCGGCCCCGACGCCTTCGAGGCCGACCTGAAGACGCTTCACGACAGCCTGGTGTCGCACCACGGCGGCGTCTTCGCCGACGACCGGCTCAGCGATCTGATCACGGCGGTCGAGGTGTTCGGCTTCCACATGGCGACCCTGGACATGCGCCAGAACGCCGACGTCCATGAACGCGTCGTCGCCGACCTGCTGAAGGTCGCAGGCGTCGAACTCGACTATCTGGCGCTGGACGAGGAAGGGCGACTGAAAGTCCTCGCCGCTGAACTGGCATCGTGGCGCCTGCTGTTCAGCCCCTATGCCGACTATGAGCCGGAAACGCTGAAGGAGCGCGCCATCCTTCAGGCGGCGGCGACCGCGCTCGCCGCCTTCGGTGCCCAGGCGATCCGTACCCATATCGTGTCCAAGACGGATGCGGCCTCGGACCTGCTGGAGGTCTATCTGCTGCTCAAGGAGGTCGGTCTCTACCGGCCCGAAGACCCCGCCGCCTGCCCGATACAGGCCGCGCCCTTGTTCGAGACCATCGAAGACCTTCGCGCCGCGCGCCCCACCTTGGAGCGGCTGCTTCAGGAGCCGTCCGCCCTCGCCGTCGCCAAGGCGCGCGGGGTGCAGGAGGTGATGATCGGCTATTCGGATTCGAATAAGGACGGCTCCTATCTGACCTCGGGCTGGGAGCTGCACGAGGCTTCGCGCGCCCTGGTCGAGGTGACGCAGAAGCACGGGCTGAAGCTGCAACTGTTCCACGGGCGCGGCGGCACGGTCGGACGCGGCGGCGGCTCGTCCTTCGCCGGCGTCCTGGCCCAGCCTGAGGGCACGGTCCAGGGCCGCATCCGCACCACCGAACAGGGCGAGGTCATCGCCAACAAATACGGCGAGCCGGAGATCGCCCTGCGTAATCTGGACGCCCTGACCTGCGGCGCCATGCTCGCCTCGCTGGGCAAGGGGACGGATCACGCATTCACCGCCGAACACGGCGCGACCCTGTCGGACCTGTCGGCGCGTTCGATGGGCGCCTATCGCAAGCTGGTCTATGAGACCGACGGCTTCGTCGACTACTACCGCGCCGCCACCCCCATCGCCGAGATCGCCGATCTGAAGATCGGCTCGCGCCCGTCGTCGCGCACCGCCTCGACGCGGATCGAGGATCTGCGGGCCATTCCCTGGGTGTTCAGTTGGTCGCAGAGCCGGGTCATGCTGCCCGGCTGGTTCGGCTTCGGCTCGGCGGTTCAGGGCAAGGACATGGGCGAGCTGAAGGCGATGGCCGAGGCCTGGCCCTTCTTCAAGACCTTGGTTCAGAACATGGAGATGGTCATGGCCAAGTCCGACATGACCATCGCCCGCCGCTATGCGACCCTGGTCCCCGACGCCTCCCTGGCCTCGCGAATCTATGGTGAAATCCGCGAGGAGTGGCAGCGCACCCACGACGCCATCCTGGCCATCACCGGCCATGACGCCCTGCTGGGCGGTCAGCCCGAGCTGGACCGGCTGATCCGGCTGCGTATGCCCTATGTCGAGCCGCTGAACCACGTCCAGATCGAACTGATCCGCCGCCGCCGCGCAGGCGACGACGACCCCCGCGTCCGCGAGGGCATCCTTCTGGCCATCAACGGCGTGGCGGCAGGCTTGCGAAACAGCGGCTGACTACAGCCACTTCGTTCGCTTGAAGGTCACATACAGCGCCGCGCAGATGGCTGCGATCACGCCCAGGACCGCATAATATCCGTATTCCCAGCGCAGCTCGGGCATGTGTTCGAAGTTCATACCGTAGATGCCGGCGATGGCCGTCGGCACGGCCAAAATGGCGGCCCAGGCGGCCAGCTTGCGCGTGATCAGGCCCTGACGTTGCTGCTCCAGCAGATTGGCGACTTCGAAGACCGACGACAGGATGTCGTTCAAGCCCCCCAGCCGGCTGTTCACCCGCCGCACGTGGTCGCCGACGTCGCGGAAATAGGGCCGAACGTCCGGATCGATACAGGGCAGGTCCAGAGACTGGAGCCGTCCCAGCACCTCTTCCATCGGCCCCAGGATGCGCCGAAACTTCAGCAGCTCGCGGCGAAGGGTGAAGAGCCGGCGGATTTCCAGGCGTGACAGAAAAGCGTCCAGCGTCCTCTGCTCCAACTCCAGAACGCTGTCCTCGACATCGTCGACGATGGGGGCATAGGCGTCGACGATGAAATCCAGAATGCCGTGCAGGACGAAGTCGGGACCCTTCTTGAGCTGCAAGGGCGAGGCTTCCAGCTGTGTGCGCAAATGGTTGTGGGCGCGGGCCGAGCCGTGACGGATGCTAACCACATGGTCGTCACCGACGAACACATGCGTTTCGCCATAGGCCAGCCGGTCATCGATCTTCATGGCCGTGCGCGCCACTACGAACAGTTCGCGGCCATAGACCTCGACCTTGGGCATCTGGTGCGCCGCCAGGGCGTCCTCGACCGCCAGCGGATGCAGCTTGAACCGTTCCACCAGGACGTCGATCTCGGCGTCCGTCGGATCGTACAGCCCCACCCAGACGAACTCGCCCGGCTCCAGCGCCAACCCCTCGGGCGTCAGCGGCGCCTCTCGCACGCGCTGGCCGTCACGATAGACGTAGGAGGCGACGACGGTCATGCGGGGTTCCGGGATCTGCGCGGGTCTCGACCTGCTCTAGGCCAGGTTTCAGCCAAACGAAACGGCCGGCGGATCGCTCCGCCGGCCGTCAGGTTCACGAATGCGCTCAAGCAGCGCGAAGCGCGCTAGCGCCCTTGATCAGGAGACCGGGAAGCCCCGGACCTTCAGCAGGGCCGCCACGTCCGGGTCGCGACCGCGGAAGGCGCGATAGGCTTCGGCGCGATCGGTGGTGTTGCCGGGCGCCAGCATGATCGACTTGAAGCGGCCGGCGATGTCCGGATTGAACACGTCGCCCGACTCTTCGAAATAGGCCCAGGTGTCGGCGTCCATCGTCTCGGACCACAGATAGCTGTAGTAGCCCGCCGAATAGGCGTCCGACGTGAACAGGTGATTGAACTGCGGCAGACGGTGCCGCATCACGATCTCCTTGGGCATGCCGATCCGCGCCAGGCTGGCCTTTTCGAACGCGTCGATATCGGTCGGCGGTACGGCCTGGGTGTGCAGGTCCATGTCCACGATCGCCGAGGACAGATAACTGACCGTCGCATAGCCCTGGTTGAAGGTGGCGGCGGCCTCGATCTTGTTGACCAGTTCGGCCGGCATGGCCGCGCCCGTCTGATAATGCTTCAGATAGCCGTCCAGAATCGGGCGGCTCAGCACCCAGTGCTCGTGCACCTGCGATGGATATTCGACGAAGTCGCGCGGCGTATTGCCGTACGACGGATAGGTCACCACAGACGACAGATAATGCAGGGCGTGGCCGAACTCGTGGAACAGCGTCTCGGCGTCATCCAGCGAGATCAGCACGGGCTCGCCCGGCTCCGGCTTGGTGAAGTTGTTGTTGTTCGAGGCCAGAATGACCTTGGAGCCATCCAGCTGCGAGAAGGACCGATAGGTGGTCATCCAGGCGCCCGAACGCTTGCCAGGACGGGCGTAATCGTCGGTGTAATACAGACCGATCAGGCGGCCGTCCCGGCTCTTGTCATAGACCTCATAGGCCTCGACGTCGGACTCGAAGGTCGGCACCGATCCCTTGGGCAGCTTCTTGAACTGGAAGCCGTACAGGCGCTCGGCCATGGCGAAGGAGCCGGCGCGGACCGCGTTCAGCTCGAAGTAGGGCTTCAGCTGGTTCTGATCCAGATCGTACTTGGCCTTGCGCACCTTCTCGGCGAAGTAGAGGTAGTCCCACGGCTCGATGTCGAAGCCGGCGATCGCCTTCATGTCGGCGACTTCCTCGGCGACGCGGGCCTTGGCCGGCGCCCAGACGCGATCCATCAGGGCCTGAGCATTGGCCGGGGTCTTGGCCATCGTGTCCTGCATGCGCAGTTCGGCGTGGTTGCGATAGCCCAAGAGCTTGGCGCGCTGGTCGCGCAGCTTCACGATCTCGGCGATGGTCGAGTTAGTGTCGTTGGCGTCGCCGTTGTCGCCGCGATTGACGAACTTCTTCCAGACCTGCTCGCGCAGGGCCCGGTCGTCGGCGAAGGTCAGGAAGGGATCGACCGCCGAACGCGTGTTCAGGATCGCCCAGCCTTGCAGATTGCGGCTGCGCGCGGCGCTGGCGGCGGCGGCCTTGTTGGAGTCCGGCAGGCCTCGCACGCCGGACTCGTTGGGGATCAGCGTCCAGGAATTCTCATCGGCGACGACCTTCTGGCCGAAGCGGGTGAAGGCGTTGGACAGGGCGGTGTTGATCCGGCCTAGTTCGGCCTTGCCGGCCGCGTCCAGATTGGCGCCCGAACGGATGAAGGCGTCGCGGCGACGCTCGGCCAGACGCTTCTGCTGAGCGCTGAGGCCCGCCGCGTCCGCGGTGTCGGCGACGGTCTTGACCCGTTGGAACAGCTTCTCGTTGAAGGTGATCTCGTCCGAAGCAGCCGACAGCAGCGGCGACAGCTCGGTGTCGACCGCGTCGTAGGCTTCGCCGCCGATGTTGGAGGTCATCACGCCATAGACGTTGGACGCCCGGTCCAGCGGCTCGCCGGCCAGCTCCAGCGCCGCCATGGTGTTGGCGAACGTTGGGGCCTCGGGGTTGTTGGCGATGGCGGCGATGTCGGCGCGCTGCAGTTCGATGCCTTCCAGCATGGCTTCGCGCAGCTTGGCCGGCGTGACCTTGTCGAAGGGCGGAACGCCATCATACTTCCCGGTCCAGGCCTGCAGCAGCTCGGCGCGCGGCGTCTGGCTGGGCAGGACGGCGCGGGCGATGCGCGCTTCCTCGGCGACGCTGGCGGCGGACGGCGCCGCA